>JABMOJ010000444.1 GCA_013204195.1 SAR86 cluster bacterium | reverse complement strand
CGGCGACACTGCTGCCGTTTGCTATCTTGCGGTTGTTGCTGGGTGATTACTTGATTGGTTTACTCGACAGTGTCGGCTTGATAGCCGCGGCTAGCTTGGCGATGTATGTTTATCGGGTTCGCGAAGTTGAGCTTGCGGGCAGAATCCTTTCGTTGCTGGCGATCAGCGGCATGGTGTTCCATATCTATATCAAAGGCACGTCAGAGATCTATTTTCTCTACCCCCTAATGGTGTCGACGTATTTTATTGTCAAGCCAAGTTACGCCCTCACGCTGAGCCTCCTGGCGCTCGCCTTACTAGTGCCTGTGACCTGGGTACAGCTTGACGGCTTGGCGTTTGCCAAAGTGTATCTGTCCATCTTCGGTTGCGTACTGTTCACCTACGCCTTTGCGAGCCAGCGTAACCAGCAGCGTGACCAGTTATTGCAGTACTCCACCAAAGATAGCCTCACGGGAGCCGGTAATCGCAGGGCCATGGACAAGCAACTGATTGAGGCGATACAGCGTTTCGAGCGTTCTGATCAACCCATGTCGCTGATTATTTTGGATCTGGATGAATTTAAGAATATTAACGATACCGCGGGCCATGCGGTAGGTGATCAGCTCTTGAAGCGGGTGACTGATATCGTGCTGGCGCGCATCAGAGTCACAGACAAGCTATTTCGCTACGGTGGGGATGAGTTTGTAGTGGTGGCAGACCCGGCAGACCTGGCCACCGCAGCGCGATTGGCGGAAGACTTGCGTGCCTTGGTCGAGGCTGATCGAGGCATCACGGGTTGGCAATTGTCAATCTCGCTAGGTGTCGCCGAATATGTGCGTGGCGAGCCCCAGGAGAGTTGGTTGAAGCGAGCAGATGAGGCATTGTTCGCGTCGAAACGGCAGGGCCGCAATCAAGTGGTTGCGAGCGAGGCGCCAGCCGACAAGCCTACCAAATGATGGCAAAGCAGTGTATTTTGCGTGCTGAATGATAACGAATAACCTTTGGAGATTGACCTGATGACAGCACAAGTACCTGATACCGGCCTGCAATTGCGTTCTTTGGTAAAACCAAGCGGCGAGCTGCAGCTATCCCTTGAGTCAGTGGCGGTGACAGCACCTGGCGAGAATGAAGTCGTGGTACGGGTCGAAGCCTCACCCATCAACCCTTCTGACCTGGGTTTGTTATTTGGCGGCGCTGACATGTCTACCGCCGTGGCCGGCGGCACAACCGATCTGCCGATCATTACCGCGACAATACCTGAAGTTATGCTCCGCGCTATGGGTGGCAGAATGGGTGAGTCCTTACCGGTTGGTAATGAAGGCGGCGGAGTCGTTGTGCAGGCGGGATCGTCCGCAGCTGCGCAGGCGCTGTTGGGCAAGACCGTCGGTGTTCTGGGCGGCGCCATGTACTCTCAGTATCGCACTTTGAACGTCAACCAGTGTCTAGCCTTGCCAGACGGCACAACCCCCGCAGAAGGCGCCTCATGCTTCGTCAACCCGCTCACAGCGCTGGGTATGGTTGAAACCATGCGTTTGGAAGGCCATACAGCCCTGGTCCATACAGCGGCGGCGTCCAATCTGGGACAGATGCTGCAAAAAATCTGCCTCAATGAAGGGGTTAAGCTCGTCAATGTGGTACGTAACCAGGCGCAGGTGGATATCCTCAAGGGAATTGGTGCCGAGTATGTCTGTAACTCAAGCTTGCCGTCATTTATGGATGATTTGACCGATGCGCTGGTCGCCACCGGTGCGACTATCGCCTTTGATGCAACCGGTGGTGGCAGCCTTGCGAGCCAGATTCTGACTTGCATGGAAGTGGCAGCCAACAAGACTGCTAAGGAATTTAGTCGTTATGGATCGACAGTGTTTAAACAGGTCTATATTTACGGTGGCCTTGAACGTTCCACGACAACCTTGAGCCGCAACTTTGGCATGTCATGGGCGCTCGGCGGTTGGCTCTTGACGCCATTTTTAATCAAGATCGGTGCCGAGGCAGCCGAGAAGCTGCGTCAGAAAGTCGCCGCAGAGATCAAAACCACTTTCGCCAGTAAGTACACGAAAACGGTCTCACTGCGCGAAGCCGTGAGCATCGATGCGATCAAGGTTTACGGTCTGCAGGCGACGGGTGAGAAGTATCTGATCAATCCGAACCTGTAACGATTCAGTCGGCGGGCTCATCCTGATTTGATGTCAGGATGACCTTGCCGGCTACCTTTCGGTCCACCAGCAGTTGATAAGCCTCGACGATATCTTCCATGGGTAAACGGTGGGAGATAAACGGTTTGATGCGGCCGCTGGCCAGCCAGCCCATGAGTGTGGCTGAATTTTTCTCTGCCAGCGCTGGCTTGTGGCGCTGCAGTCCGCCGATGGTATAGCCGATCACACTGGCGTCTTTCACCAGTAGATGATTAGTCTTCGCCAGCGCCGGCCGACCACTGGTAAACCCCACGATCAGTATTCTGCCAAAGGGTGCGATGCAACGCATGGATTGGTCGAAGACATCGCCACCGACCGGGTCGTAAATCACATCGGCCCCCAATCCGCCGGTCAGCTGTTTAACCTCCTCTCGAAAGTCCTGGGTACTATCGATCACATGATCGGCCCCCAAAGCCGTGACCACCCCGCGTTTCTCATCCGAACTGGCGGTACCGATGACTCGGGCGCCGAATAGCTTGCCCAGATCCACGGCTGCCAGGCCAACACCGCCAGCGGCACCATGTACCAACAGAGTTTCTCCGGGCTGCAAATTTGCTAGCTGCAAGCCGTAGTAAGCGGTCACATAGTTGTTTCTAAACGCCGCCGCAGCTTCCAAGTCGACCTGCGCCGGTAGCATAATCACGCGCTTTGCTGAGACGTTAACTTGCTCGACACAGCCACCGGGTGTCAGCACCCGGTCGCCGATACGCAGATGCGCAACATCACTGCCCACCTCAATGACGGTGCCGGCGCCTTCGCCGCCCACCGTAAAGGGTA
This sequence comes from SAR86 cluster bacterium, assembly GCA_013204195.1. Taxonomy (GTDB): domain Bacteria; phylum Pseudomonadota; class Gammaproteobacteria; order Pseudomonadales; family Azotimanducaceae; genus UBA4582. The sequence continues at coordinate 5,922 of JABMOJ010000444.1, read as the reverse complement.
AGCCGGAGGATTCCTGATAATCGCCCTTGATGCGCACCAGATCACTGAAAGAAATACCCCGCGCCTGGATGCTGACCTTCACCTCATCGGCGGCGACGGGACCCGGCACCGGGACTTCTTTGACCTTTAGATCAGTGTGACTGCCAAACTGCTCGCATTGGACGATCTTCATGGTTTGTTTAGCGGTGTGCGTCATGTTGGCCTCTCGTGCATGTGAGTGCGACTTAATGTTGTCACCCCTGAAGATAGAGTGAGCTGGTATGGCATAACATAATCCGTCCGTCGGTCAAGCCTGGGTTTGAACGCCGGGGTTATTGCTCAAGCCCTTAGCGAAGCCGGTATCAAGGGCGCCTTGGCGCCTTCAGCGCCTGTAGGTTCTTGACCAGTTCTGCGCCGGCAGTCCGAGGGCTGACGGCCTTGTCAATTTTTTGGACGATGCCTTGGCGATCGATATAGAAGGTCCAGCGCCGGGCCAGGCCGCCGGGAGACAGGGCCCCAAAGGCTTGGCTCATCTGCTTGTCAGCGTCAGACAAGATTGGGAAGCTGGCGCCATTCTTTTCAGCAAAGGCTTTATTGTCCTCAAGGCTGTCAACACTCGCCATAAAGTAGGCGACATCAAACTGGCGTATTTCCTGGTCACTGTCACGCAGCGCCTTGCATTCGAGAGTTCAGCCACCGGTAAAGGCCTTTGGAAAGAACGCGATGACGACGAATTGCTTGTCCCTGAAGTCGGTAAGCGAGTAGTAGTGACCATCGCTGCCCGCTAGACGAAAGTCCGGTGCGGGATCGCCGACCTGTAATTCTGCCGCATTTGCTGAGGCCGCGGCGATAAGCCAGGCGGCGAGTAGCCTTTGATAAAATCTCATCGTTGTTCTCCTTGTGAGCGATTGCTAATTGCTGGCTTGCTGTCTAACTGCGCGCTATTGCGTTGAGTCATCCGAGTTGTCGATGGGTATGACTAATGGGCTGCTAGGACGCTGTGCAGATCTAGTCATGCGCCTATGCGCAGGTAGGCTTGCCTAGCACTACTGTGGCCGGTCACTGGCGAGCAAAGACTGGCAATTGCTCCTCTGCGTCGAGCCCTTGCTTTGCTGGCTACAAAGACTGCGTAAGCGGGCGTCAAAGTTTCCAAGTAGGTCCGCATCTGCAGCTATTTGCCAGTCGTGCAGATCCGTGTTGAGGCGTCGCAGAATCCGAAAATTACGTCCCGCAAAGATGTCGTGAATGCTGCCGTCAGCATCCTGGTGTGGGGTCAATTCGTTTATTAGCGCCAGCGCTGTCTGACTGACTTCATCTTGCCTTTGGGGTGCGAGGCGGATCAGGCTGCGCACATAGCTGACTCCCCACTGCAAGCGCGTGGCTTGCCCCGTGCTCGCCTGATAAGCCTTGAGCCGCCATTCCAGGGATTCGTCAATGCTGCCGGCGGCTTCCGCCAGGGCTGCGAGATTACTCATAAAGTAATAGGGTGCTGCCGATTTTTCCAACTCCGCCAGCAGCAACTGTTTGGCTTCGTCTTTGAGTCCGGCGGTTTCGAGCAGATAGCTGATCTGATTGACGACGCTTTGTCGAGCATAGGCGTTGCGAGTCATTTGGTTGGCCTTCTCGGCGTCCAGTCGAATGGCCGCGACCTGCGCCGCGGGAAGTGTCGCCGACGCCTCATCGCCGGCGAAGTAAAATGCCAGATACGGGAACCAGCCGCCCAATTGCTCGGCGGTTGATAGGCGCGTATTGTGGCGCAGATCGAGCATCGCCTGCTGCCACTGATTCTGTAGGCTAGCCAGTGCCAGTGCGTCAAGATCCAGCACGCGGGTAATATTGGTAGCGTAATAGGCCAGGTAGTCCCACGTACCGATGATCAGTTCCGGTGTCGCCAAAATGCGGAAGAGCGGCGCGGCATCAGCTTTTTGACCGGTCTCGGCCTCATCTTGCTCGGCAGCGAGCATCACCAAATATTGCAGGTACAGCCGCGCACTGGCTTCTGGATCCTGGATTGATACTTGCTCAGCGAGTTGCTTGAACATGATGGGGTCGGTGCCGGCGGGCAGTGCTTCAAAGTCCTGGCCCCAGGAATAATAAGCGAGTTGTCGAAAGTCGGTGGCGAGCAGTAGATCTGGTGAGTTCAGCGCGAGTTGGACCAGCATGCGTGTGGGGCGCAGCGTGTCGAGGCTGGAGAGCAGGATTGAGTTATAACGGGAGATGTCTATTCCGCCAGGAATGCGCGTCACTTCCTCCCCCTGGGGGCTGAAGATAATCATAGTAGGGTAGCCCTTGACGCCAAATTCTTCGCCCACAGACTGGGCGCGTTCGGTGTCACCGTCCAGGTAGATAGGAATAAACAGTTTTGTTTGGGCGATAAATTCCGGGCTCTTGAAGACCGTATGTTTGATTTCCTGGCAGGGCGGACACCACACCGCGCCCCAGTACATGAAAATGGGTTTGTTGGTGGTAGCGGCGAGGCTAAAAGCCTCGGCCACGGAGCCTTCAAACCAGGCAATCCCGTGACCCTCGATGCTGTTTTCAGCCGGTTGAGCTGTGTTATCTGGCTGTTCAATGGCAGCCTTGGGCAATGGCGCCAGAGCGTCTGAGTCAATTGCAGGCTGCCAGGCTGCCAGGCACAACAGTAGTAAACTGACGATCATTCCAAGGCTTAACTTGCGCATGGCAGGTCCTGATTAAGGCGGTTGGTTTAACCGTTGACTCGGGCCTCAGGCCACAAGCGCAGGAAGTTTTCACTGAAGAACTTTTCCTTGATGGCGTCGGTCTCGCTAGCGAGGGAGTCTTCGAATTTCTTGATGGGATTCCGCCCGCCCTCGACGTGAGGATAATCGCTGGAGAAGAGATACAGATCCGGATTCGACTGCTCGATAAGATTGGCGACGTCCTCGTGGGGGAACGGCGTAAAACCCATCTGCTCGCTGAGCTGCTGGGAAGGCGGCCGATCAAATTGTACGGAAGTGTCGACGCGACCGTAAATTTTCGCGACCCAATCCAGTCGTTTAACCAGTTCTGGCACCCAGCCAGCGCCCAGTTCCACGGCAGCACCGCGAAGCTTGGGGTGACGGTCGAAGACGCCATCAAGTAACAGCATGCTGATAAAGGTTTCCGGCGGTTGATGCATCACAGCGGCATCTTTGGTTCGAACATTCTCGCCGCCGCCCATCCAGTCCTTGACTGCTGCGCGACCGTTGTTGCTCCAGGATTTCAACGCTTGCAGCGGTGAGCCACCCACGTGCAACACAAATGGCGTGCCGGATTCTGCCAGCAGGGCCCAAAAAGGCTCGAGGTCAACGTGGCCGGGCGACATATCAATGGGCGCGCGATGAGGTACCCAGATCGCCTTCAGACCAGAGTCAATGGCGAACTTCAATTCGGTCAGGGCATGCTCCGGACTGTCCAACGGCACAATGCCCACACCCAATAAGCGATCATCTGCCTGACAAAAATCCACCATATGGCGATTATGTGCCCGGGTTGCGCCATACCGTAGATGTGGCGGTTTTTTTGAGCTGGGGTGAAATGGAAAGGCGACGCTGTGGGTGGCGAATACCAACTGCTTTTTAAAACCCAACATATCCATCGCGACCTTGCGGTCGTCGCCGTTGAAGGCACCCAACGCCTGAATCTCTTTGGAGCTTTCGATTAACTTGTCGCCTAAAGCGACCATGCTGGCCTTGTGTTCCGTGCTGTGTTGTCCGCCTTGGGCCATGATAACAGCGACTTCTTCGTCAGAGACCAATGAGGCGCTGTAACTGACCTGGGGAATTTCGTCGCGGATCGCGGGGTCAGCGTAGTCTTTGAGGAAGTTGGGAAGCTCCATGATATGGCTGTCGGCGTCATAGTAAGGCCGATGGTCCGGTGCGTAGGTCATGGTGAGTCTCCAGGTTGGATTTACAGTAGGCGCAAATGTAACGTTTAATGGTCGAGCCTGTCCAGCAAGGCATTTAAACTGCGCGTTCAAGTTGTTACTCGTTCGGTGTTTTTGGTATGTTGGGTGGCTCACATCTTACGGGTTACCGCCATGGCATCGACGAATTCTACATTAGGCATGGGGCCAGTGAATCCGCGCTTCCCCTTGCCAGATCTGAACGACCTACCCGAGGATATCAAACTGCGGATTCTCTCGGTGCAGGAGAAATCGGGATTTATACCGAATGTGTTTTTAGCCTATGCTCGGCGGCCGGCCGAATTTAGGGCGTTCTTCGCCTACCATGATGCGCTGATGGACAAGCAAGGTGGCCTAACCAAAGCCGAGCGCGAGATGATTGTTGTCGCGACCTCGAGTGCCAACCAATGTCTTTACTGTGTGGTTGCTCATGGCGCGATCCTGCGAATTCGTGCCAAGGATGCGTTGCTTGCCGATCAGGTCGCCGTCAACTACCGCAAGGCCAATATTACGCCCCGGCAGATGGCCATGCTGGATCTGGCGATGAAGGTTAGCCAGGATGCCGCCGCCGTGACCGAGGCTGACTTCCAGCAATTGCAGGTTCATGGTTTCGATGACGACGATATTTGGGATATTTGTGCGATCACTGCCTTTTTCGGTTTGAGCAACCGAATAGCCAATGCCACTTCCATGCAACCCAACGTCGAATTTTATGGGCTGGGACGGGACATTGCCGGTCCAGCTAACTAACACATCAACTGTAAAGCAGGAGCATAACCATTAACGAGCCAACGGATAAAACCCATCGCAACGATATTTACGGTGATTTGAAACCGGTCAGTGAAGACAGCCTGGCACCACCGATCCCTGCCGCAACCGTGGTCATTCTCAAAGACTTTGGGGCAGCGGCCGGGGTTGAGGTGCTGATGTTGCGGAAAAACTCAAAGATCGCCTTTGGCGGCATGTGGGTTTTTCCTGGTGGGCGCATTGACCCGGAGGATTATCCGGCCGATGGCGATGTTGATATCGCTGCTCGAAACGCCGCCGCTAGGGAGACCATGGAAGAAGCTGGGCTGACCGCGGCCGCCGATGACTTTGTATTGTTTGCGCACTGGACGCCGCCGGCGACGACGCCGAAACGCTTCGCGACCTGGTTTTTCGCAACCCGTACCCTGATTGATGAGCCCATACAGATTGATGGCGGAGAGATACTCGACCACCTATGGATCAACCCTGCTGATGCATTGGCGAAACACAAAGCGGGTGAGATCGATCTTGCGCCACCGACTTGGATTACGCTATATCAGCTTGCCCTACATGGTTCTGGCCAAGAGATTATCGCGCATTTTGACTCACAGCCGCACAAGGTCTACCAGACTCGAGTCGTCAAAGATGGGCAAGGTGTAAGGGTGGCGCTCTGGCAGGGCGACGCGGGGTACGAACCGTCCGATGCTGACGTCGAGGGCGAGCGTCATCGGCTGGTGTTGGCTGAAAGTGGTTTTGTATTTGAAAACACGGCGGAAATTTACTAAGGGCAAGCTCGACAAGCGCTCGCCAACCAGTGACCTAAATCTTTGGGTCACTGGATCGAAATACCGCTATCTATAGACTGTCGATTGACAGTGAAATAACGAACGCCTTGTTCGGTGCTGCGCCGTCAAGAACTTCTGCGTAGGTGGCTAGCAACCCGGATTCGCCGCTGCGTTCCTCGATCGTGATCCAGCGATCAACGACGGTCAGAAAACTGTCCCAGGCTGTGCCAAGTTCCGCTTGAAACTTTTCTGGGCCCCACTCTTTGTAGCGCTTTTGAATCTGGCTGGGCGCAAAGAACATGGCCGGCTTAGGTCCTGGCAGGGTACCGAGGGCAGCGCCATCTCGAGATTCCCAATGGGTGATACCGACCCCACAACTGTATTTCAGGTTATCCTGAAAATGTTCATGAATGTTTGTCAGCACCTGACGGTTGCCAGCCATGTCGACGAATACGCTGGGTAGGTTGTTGTCGAGAGTTTCAATATCGTCATAGGTGACTACCGTAT
>JABMOJ010000035.1 GCA_013204195.1 SAR86 cluster bacterium | reverse complement strand
CCCCAGACTACGTTTTCGTACCTGAAGAGCGGGCCGACGAATTCGTCGCAGCAGCAAGGGCCTCGGTGGAAAAAATGTATCCTGACTTGAAGGACAATCCGGATTACACCTCTGTGGTCAATGAACGTCATTACGACCGTATCAATGGCTACCTGGATGACGCCCGCAGCAAAGGCGCAGACATTATCGAGATTAATCCGGCTGACGAGGACTTCAGTCAACAGCAGCATCATAAGATACCACCAACGCTGGTGATGGACCCTTCAGACGACATGTTAGTCATGCAGGAAGAAATCTTCGGTCCGGTACTGCCGATCAAGCGCTACAAGAACATCAACGAGACCCTGGACTATATCAATGAGCATGACCGACCATTGGGCTTGTATTACTTTGGCCAAGACAAGGGCGAAGAGCGCAAGGTGTTAACCCACACCACCTCTGGTGGTGTGACCGTTAACGATGTTCTGATGCATATTACTCAGGAAGATTTGCCCTTCGGCGGCGTAGGGCCCAGTGGCATGGGTTCCTATCATGGCCACGATGGCTTCAAAACTTTCAGTCATGCCAAAGCTATCTATACGCAGTCGAAGACCGTATCGAAATTAGCCGCGACCCTACGACCGCCCTACAAGAAAAGTAAAACAAACTAGACTAACCGCAGGTTTTGAACTTGCCAGCCCGCGATGCCGGGCTGGCAGCTTCGATCCGCAGAGCGACGACACGCAAGGCTACTTCGTGTAAGGCTACGACAGGCAAGACGGCTAGACTGAGACGACGTTGACATCGGCGCCGAGGAGTTTTTCCCGGGAATGATGACCATGGTCGACCAGGACAATATCAATCCCCAATGCCCGCGCGACCTCGACATCATGCAACGTATCACCCACCATCACAGTATCTTCGCAGCCCACCCCTGATGTCTCGATCAAACGTCGACCGCTATCGAGCTTGCTGGCTGCAAAGCGATTATCGATACCCTGGATATGATCAAACAGGTCACCAATGGCGAAATGCGCAATCATCTGCTCAAGACTGCTTTGCTCAGAGGCGGACAAGATGGACTGATGTTCGCATTGACTGCGACTGGCACGCAAGACACCCAACACTGGCTCAAACGGCCGGCAAATCTGGTAACCAGACATGTACTGTTCAACATACTCATGACAGAGGGTTTCAAAGGACGCCCGCGCATAATCAAATCCCAACCGGTCATAGTACTGCCGGATGGGAAAATCGAAGATGGCACGATACTCAGCAAAGCTAAGCTGGGGTCGATCATGTCTGGCCAATTGCCAGTTAATCGTGTCCACCGCATAGCTGACGTCATCCAGGATCGTGCCGTTCCAATCCCAGATAATGTGCTTTTTTCCCGCCAACGCGGTTTCTAATGGGCTTTTTATCGCGTTATTCATAGCGCGACTCATGGCGCCATACTGACCATAAGACACTGGCCATAAGGCTTTGCTGAGGACACCACTGAGAACGCTGCATCACAAGTTACATCCCGATAAGGTCAGCTCGGTCGAGCAGGTTCTGCTGCAGACGCAGACTGGCAGCGTCAACCATGACACCGTCAACGTTAATCGCCCCTTGGCCGGCAGCTAGCGCCTGCTGGTAGGCGGCTTTCTGCTTTCTGGCCACAGCCACCGCGACACTGGATGGCGAAAAAACCGCCTCAGCGATAGCCACTTGATCGGGATGAATCGCCCACTTGCCGGCCATACCAAGAACCCCGGCGCGCTGGCATTCAATCAACAATTCGTCGGTTTGACGGAAATTCGCATAGGGGCCGTCGATCGGATCCAAACCATTCGCCCGACAGGCTATGGTCAACTTAAACCTGGGGTAATGCCAGAGATCTGGTGGATAAGCATCACTGCCCGCACCTATGTGTTGCAGATCCATACCCTGACTTGCCGAATAATCACCCATACCAAACACCAGACTCTCCAGGCGGTCACTGCAAGCGGCTATCTGCTCGACATTCAGCATACCCTCCACGTCCTCGATCAAGCATTCAATACCAATTCGACGCTTCAGCCCGAGCTTGGCTTCCAATTGATTTAGCAGCAGGTGCACGAACATGACATCCTGGGCAGATTTCGCTTTGGCCAGCACTAACGTATCCAAGCGCTGCCCAGCACCGCTGACCACGTCAATAATATCGTCATGGCAGTATGGCGTATCCACATCATTAATCCGAACACTGACGGTTTTAGGCTGCCAATCAAGTCCATTGATGGCATCAACGATCAAGCCTCGGGCCTCAACCTTAGCGTTCGGCGCGACCGCGTCCTCTAGATCGAGAATCACGCCGTCACAATGCAACGCCGCCGCCTTGCCCAGCATTTTCGCACTGGACCCGGGCACGGACAACTGACAACGGCGCAACCGCCGAGGCTGGCGTGGGTCGGAAGACTGAAACATAGGGACTTCTCGCTTAAACGATTTTTGTCACGCCAGATTGGTGATCACAATTGGCCGTAAGGGCCAAACATAAACAGTTTCCGCTGCAGGTTGCAAGCACAGGGCCTTTGATGATTTTTGCACTGCACAATATTTTCCCCCAACCCCTTGAATTTCATATCATCGTCATTATAATTGTGCTGTGCAACAAATTGGCAGGTGTCCTGCTAATACCACACAATCGTCGATGCGACGAAGGCCAAACTTTGGCCACCTTGAGGAGGATAGACACATGTTTAAGTGGACCGAATTAGCCCTGGCGTTTGGCTTTTTCAACAATAGCAGTCAGCTCGATCCCATGTTGTTTGAGCTACTGATGGAAGATCGACGCCGTGAGCGCGCTGCAGCTGTTGCAGCAAAGACCGCCGCGACCCAGGCAAGCCCTGTGGCCAGCAATGACGCTATTAAGCCAGACAGCCTCGCAGCGGCGAAAAAAGCAGCCTGAACGCAAGTCGCCGGGCCGCAAGTAAGACGACCACTGCGGCCACAGGCCTTGCCACGCTTCCCCACCATCACTTTTCAGGTATGGGCCTTAGGCTGTAGCCACTAAGTCGCAGACTGTCGCCATATAAGTCGCAGGCTGTCTCCATATAAGTCGCAGACGCTAAATT
>JABMOJ010000034.1 GCA_013204195.1 SAR86 cluster bacterium | reverse complement strand
GGTTGGACTTCCCCGGATGGCCGTTGACAGGCACGATACGAATATCGAAACCCAGTGGCTCGAGCCAGTTTGCCAAGGTATGAATCACTGCTAGGTTACTCTGGTCAAATTGTGGCAGCGTGCTACTGACGCTAGGCAAAGCAATCAGTTCAGCGACCATGGATTTCAGCGTTGGTATCTTTAGGCTTGGCATAGCAGTTTAGTCTGAAAGCGTGAGACCCAGTGTAGCAAGTTGGCGGGCTAGCGAAACCCTCTTTTGCGTCGATCCGCGGATTGCCCAGACGGTAGGGAAAACCTGATTTGGCGCCCAAAACCCATTTGATTAGATGATAAACTATTGCCTCGGGCGTCAGCGACGCGTCTTTGATTGAATTAAGAGGCCATCATTTGTGAATGTGAAGGATGTCAGAGCTAAGCAACCGGATATCAGCCTCAATGTACGGAGTGTGCTTAACGACCTAGTGACAGATGGCCGACTCTCCGCAGCAGAGGCTGAAAAAATTAGCATGAAGTCTCGTGCCAAACACCAATTGAATTGGCACCCCCTGGAGCTCATTGCCGAAGAAGAACCTGTTGACCAAAAGAACCCTGCCAAGATTCTTGATCTGGAAACGCTCACCCTGTGGCTCTGCGAACGCTCAAAACAGACGTATAGAAGGATCGACCCGCTGAAGATCGATTCGAGTGTTGTCACTCGCTTGATGTCGGCAGAGTTCGCCAAGCGCCATGGCGTGCTGCCCCTTGCGGTGCTTGAAGACGAGATTGTGGTTGCCTCAGCCGAACCCTACGTGTCCGGTTGGGAGGCAACGATTCTCCAGTCTCAACCCGGTAAAGTGCTCACTCGAGTCATCGCTAATCCTGCCGACATTCGTCGTTACACCACTGAATTTTACCAGATGGCAAAATCAGTCAGTCAGGCTAACGTGCAAGGTCTCAGCGCCCTCACCAACCTGGAACAAATGCTAGAGTTGGGTCATGTCGATGCCATGGAGGCCAACGACACTCACATCGTTAATATCGTCGATTGGCTGCTGGGCTATGCCTTCAATCAGCGTGCCAGTGATATTCATTTAGAGCCAAGGCGGGAGAAGGGCCGAATTCGGTTTCGAATTGATGGTGTATTGCATTTGGTCTACGAGTTGCCCAGTCCGGTCATGACCGCGGTCACCAGTCGCCTGAAGACGCTGGGCAGGATGGATGTCGCAGAGAAGCGCCGTCCCCAGGATGGCCGCCTGAAAACCAAGACTCAGGATGGGCATGAGGTCGAGCTGCGCTTATCAACGTTGCCGACGGCCTTTGGTGAGAAGATGGTCTTGCGGATTTTTGATCCAGACATTCTTCTGAAATCCTTCGCACAACTCGGCCTGGCGAACGAAGATTTTGATCGATGGGAGTCGATGGTAGCGAATTCTAATGGTATTGTTCTGGTAACAGGGCCCACGGGCTCAGGTAAGACGACGACCTTGTATTCTAGTTTGAAACGCTTGGCCACAGAGGATGTTAACGTCTGTACCATCGAGGACCCTATTGAAATGGTCGAGCCGGCGTTTAATCAAATGCAGGTTCAGGCAAATATTGATCTGCATTTCGCTGACGGTGTTCGAGCGCTCCTGCGGCAAGACCCGGATATTATCATGGTGGGTGAGATTCGTGATCTGGAGACCGCTGAAATGGCAGTTCAAGCGGCATTAACCGGTCACCTGGTGATCTCGACTCTGCACACTAACGATGCCCCTTCGGCGATCACCCGCTTGCTCGAGCTGGGGATTGCACCCTATCTGATCAAGGCAACCCTGTTAGGGGTGATGGCGCAACGTCTGGTGCGAATTTTGTGTCCCCACTGCAAGGTCGCGGCGGAAACCGATGTTGATGGCTGGCGAGCGCTCACAACGCCCTGGAGAATGAATCCGCCAGCAGTCTCCTATCAGCCGGTAGGTTGTATTGAATGTCGAGAGACTGGCTTTCTTGGTCGAGAAGGCATCTATGAGCTATTACCCTTGAGCGATACCATCAAGCCCCTTGTCGTTGCCGGGGCCGACATTGGTAAATTGCGTAAATCTGCCATGCGTGAGGGAATGAAGACCCTGCGTCTCAGCGGCGCTATGAAGATTGCGGCGGGTCGTACGACGATCGCTGAGGTCATGCGCGTCGCCCCTTTCAGCGGTGTGGAGTAAGGTCATGGAAAGCTTTGAAACACGATGCGCTGAGGTTCAGGGCCAGGTAGATCAATGGCTGCCAGATTGTTCGGCAGCTCTGGGATTGAAATGAGTCGCGTTTGCGCGCTGAGTGATTATGTTGGGCAGCAATTAGTTCGTGATATCGACATGATCAAGGCCTTGATGAATAGTGGCGAGTTGGAACAATCCTATAGCGCTAGATATTATCAGAGTCAGTTCGAAAATTTGACCTTAGACGATCTTGATGCGGAATTGCGCCAATGTCGGCAACGGGCGATGACTCGAATTATATTTCGAGACCTGACTCGGCGGGCTACTCTCGAGGAAACCACGGCCGATCTATCTAGCCTGGCTGATGCCTGCATTGCGGCGTCACTGCGGGTACATTACGCAAAAAATTGCCAAAGATTTGGTTTTCCCATCGGCGCTGATAGCGGTGAAGTGCAGCAAATGACGGTTTTGGCGCTCGGTAAGCTTGGTGCCTGCGAGCTGAACGTGTCATCTGATATTGATTTGATATTTGTCTACGACGAGCCGGGGATGGTCGCCTCGACGACGATCGAGCTCACCAATCAGGAATTTTTTGTTAGAACCAGTCGCGACATTATTCGATCCTTAGATGCGAATCTTGCCAATGGCTTCGTGTTTCGAGTTGATATGCGTCTTCGCCCTTATGGTGAAAGCGGGGCGCTGATTCTTAATCGCTCAGCTATGGAGAAGTATTTTTATGAGCAGGGGCGTGATTGGGAGCGCTATGCTTTTGTAAAAGCCCGAGCTGCGGCGGGTAACCTGGTCTTCGGCGAGCAGTTTCTAAGCTGGCTTAAACCATTCGTGTATCGCAAACATTTAGACTATGGCGCGGTAGATTCATTGCGCGAAATGAAACATATGATCGACACTCAAGTCGCCAGTAAAGATATGTTAGATGACGTGAAACTCGGGCCTGGTGGAATTCGAGAGATTGAAT
>JABMOJ010000443.1 GCA_013204195.1 SAR86 cluster bacterium | reverse complement strand
GTTGCTGTTGCCAAGGAAATACTGGGCCACGAGGTGATCTTGGAAATATCGGCGTTTAATGTGGACAAGCCCCCGTTGGATTACTTCGACTTGCAAGAACGCGAGCTCGGCACCCAAGGGTATGCCATGGTTTTCAGCAATGCACCGACCTTTATTGAAAAATCATTCGTGTTTCCTGCCGCGACCTTTGTCGTTGGCAGCGATACGATCGAACGTATTGCCGATCCCAAATATTATGGCAACTTGGTGGCTAACCGCGACGCTGCCCTGGGATTATTGCAGCAACGCGGCCACCGGTTCTTAGTGTTTGGCCGTAGCGACGGCGAAGGATTTATCGGACTGGAACACCTTGAGCTACCCCCGTCACTGCGCGCTATCTGTGACGGCGTACCTGAGGCAAGGTTTCGCATCGATCTTGCTTCTCGGGATCTACGTCAGAACTAGCCCTAGTCTGCGAAAGCGAGCCGAGCGGAACCACGACCTATCAATCCACGCGGATCGAGCCGCCGATCATTAAACCTACAAATACGTTTGGAACAGTGGCGGCATCTGCGTATTGACCGCCCCAGGCAGCATCAACGACCGAGTCGCCGAAGGACTAACCAGAATATTGGCGCAAAAATCCTCATCTACGCGCATTTGGGTCGGTACCACATCATCAAGTTGCAGGGTGACGGCCGCAGCAAACTCGGGCAACACCGCCTCAAGAATCAGCGTCGCCCGCGGTAGGATATTGCTTTGGGCAACCCGGTTACGCTGACCCCATGCCACCCGCAGTTGCGAGCAAAACTCCAAATTCGCCGGCAAATCAGTCACCGCAACGTCACGATCCAGACCATAGCTGTAGTACATCATGACTTCTTCAAACAACATGGCCAGGTCCTCACGACTGCTGCTATAGCTATAAAAATCGTTAGCGACATCCAGCTGGAATTCCGCCGCCACATCCTCTGCGGTCAAGGATTGATCCGCGAGCCGCACGGTATCGCTTCGAAAGGACACACCCGCTAACCTGTTCATCAGCACCGAGGTCAACGGAAAGGTGCCCTGCAATAAATTCGACGGCAGGCCTCTGGTAGCCGCCGCCATGTACATGGGCACAGTTCTGTCGATTGTCGCCAGACTTCCCGGCGGATAAAAATCGTTAGCATGGGCCAGTTCATGATAGAACAAGCCCGCCAGCCGCATCGAAATCGAATTCAAGTCGCGGTTCAGACTACGAATATCAGTATCGCCATTAGCCACATAACGGCCTGGCATGTAGAACTGAAAAACGTTGCCAAGATCAGCACGATAATCCGGCGTCGGATCAATCGTCAGCTGTTCCACGGTGGACAGCCATAAGCGATCTGGATCAATGTAAATAGCACCACTTCCTGACCAGTAAAACGACGGCCGAATATCATAGGAAATCACGATGGCGGTAATCCCACGCATGATCAACAGCAGTTCTGGCGGCATCTGGGCGAACACGTCGCGCATGCGCACCGCCATCCAGTCATGGGACACCAGCACACGGTCCATGATCTGATCAACGATGGGCGCGCTAGTCTCCATGCCAAGTAAGGGTATTTGATTGAAACTGCACAGATTGTCTTCCGTCATGAGGACGGTGCAGTTAATCAAAGTATTGGCAATGGGATTACCGGGATTCGCCGCTCTCACCAAAGAACGCAAACCGGCAAAATTTTTGTCCGGAAAAAACTGGTCCATGATGTAGGCGGTAGTATCCGGTGGCGTCACTGGCTGAACCACCGGCTGGGAAGGCTGTGGGCGCGGTGCGGCGCTAGAGCCACCACCACCACCGCAGGCACACAAGCCAATGACTAAGACCAACACAGCACCGAGCCGCTGGATATGAAATTGTTGTTGACCCATTAGATTGCGCACCCTTGTTGCCGACAGCTACCGGCTTACTGTCGCCATTGATCTTAGCCTCATATCCTAGCAAAAAGCCCTGAACTGTACAGCAACCTGTGGCAACTCCCTGCTCGACAACTATTCTGCCGGCAATAGATCGAGCACGAAGGCATACTCACGAGCATCGGTCTGATAGCGGGTATACCGACCAGATGCACCGCCGTGACCACTGTCCATATTGATATCTAACAGCAGTCGATGATTATCAGTCTTCAGCCGCCGCAGACGCGAGACCCACTTCAACGGCTCAAAGTATTGCACCTGTGAATCATGCAAGCCGGTCGTCACCAACATATTCGGATAATCCTGGGCCGTCACCTGATCGTAAGGCGAGTAGGACAACATGTATTTGTAATAGTCGAGTTCTTGAGGATTACCCCACTCGCTGAACTCCCCCACGGTCAGTGGTATCGACTCATCCAACATGGTCGTCACCACATCCACAAAGGGTACGTGGGCGATGATTCCCAAGTATTTTTCTGGCGCTTCATTGGCGATAACGCCCATCAGCAAGCCGCCGGCCGAGCCCCCCATCGCAAACACTTTTTGTTTGTCGCCATAGCCCAACGCCACTAACTGGTCCGTCGCATCGATAAAATCCCAGAAGGTGTTACGTTTCTGCAGCAACCGGCCCTGCTCATACCAGTCTCGCCCCATCTCATCGCCACCGCGAACATGGGCAATGGCAAACACAAATCCGCGGTCAAGTAATGACAGCCGCAGCGAACGAAATGTCGGCTCACTGGCAAAGCCATAGGCGCCATAGGCATTCAGATACAGGGGATTATTGCCTCGAGAAAACAGGTCTGGGCGATAGACCAGGGATACTGGCACCTGCGCGCCATCCCGAGCCGTGATCATGATTCGCTCAGACTTGTAGAGACTGGCATCGAACGCCCCGACCACGGGATCCTGCTTCAGCAATTGACTGGTGCCCCGGTCCATATCATATTCAAACACCGATTCAGGTGTCGTCAGACTCGAGTAAACGTAGCGCAACCGCCTTGAGTTCACCTCAGGATTGCTGTGCAGGCGAGCGGAATAGGCCGGATCGGGAAATTCGATGAGGCGCCCAGGACCTTGTTCCTCGGCCCGCGACATCACTCGCAAGACGGGTAAGCCACTGACACGTTCATTCATCACCAGATAATCACTGAACACCTCTGCATCCTGCAGCAACACATGCTCTCGATGGGCGAGGACTTCCTGCCAGGCAGACTTATTATTCAGATGCTGCTCTTCAACCTTAATCAACCGAAAGTTGCTCGCCTGCCAGTTGGTCAAAATGTAGAAAGTGCCCGCCACATGTCGAATGCGATATTCATGCTTGGCTTCGCGAGTCAGAAAAACCACGGGACCACGTTGAGGCTTGAGGCTATCGATCAGCCGAATCTCGCTGCTATCGGTGCTCGACAGGCTGATCACCACATAAGCCTTTGAGCGGGTTGTATACACAGACGTGCTAAAACTATGGTCAGCCTCTTCATAAACCAGTTGATCAGTCTCGATCGGTGTGCCGACGACATGACGATACACTCGGTAAGGCAGCAAGGTTTGCGGGTCTATTTTGACATAAAATAACGTTTTGTTGTCTTGCGCCCAGGCGATGCTGCTAGACACATCGGTGATCTGATCAGACAGGAACTCACCACTCTGCAGGTCTTTAAACCGCAGCGTGTACTGTCGCCGTCCCAGCGTATCTTCAGTGAACGCAAGCAGATTATCCCCACTGCTAACGCTCCAATTGCTGACCTGATAATACTCGCCGCCACGCAACAGATTAGCCTGAGCTAACTGATTGACATCCAGGATCACTTCCTTAGCCTCCGCAGCCCCCGGAAACCCTCGTAAATAGACTGGGTATTCGCCGCCAGCCTGGAACTCACGATGGTACGCGTAGGCACCTTGGGTCACAGGAATCGTCTTGTCGTCATCGGCAAAACGGGCAGTGATCTCGGTAAACAGCTGGTCTTGCAGCACTTGGCTGGGCGCCATCATGGCCTGAGTATATTGGTTTTCTGCATCTAACAATGCCAACATCGCCGGATCATTCCGCTCATCGTCGCGCAGCCAGTAATATTCGTCTTGCCGCTGCAGACCATTCACCACCAGCGTTCGCGGCACTTGTTCGGCTACCGGCGGTTTCAAATCTGCCATCTTATCTCCCTGCCCATGCCAACAGCCGGTGAGCACCAGCCCCACGGCCAGAGATAAGATTCCGTGGGTGTATCGTCTCGACCACCGTACCTGTTGACCAACCTGTATCAATAAAATAATGATCCGCATAACCTCTGGCACTTTTGTCTTCGAGCAGTAAGCTCGAGATCGAACGCGGCACGACTATGAGGCCAGCGCCAGCGCGGGTCAATCAAAAATTCCAGCCTGTTTTTGAGGCTAGCGACCCTTGAATTCAGCTTCGCGCTTCTCCAGAAAACTGGCAACACCCTCCCGATGATCCTCGGTCTGAAACAACACGCCCAGGGTCTGTGAAACCCAGTTACCCATCTCCTGATATTCACCATAGCAGGACCGGCGTAAGCCCTCTTTAAGATACCGGACCGCCAGGGGCGGATTCGCCGCAATCTTGCGGGCCAACACTAGCGCCGCCGACAATAATTCTTCGTGGGGAACGACGTCCATCACCAGGCCAATTTCGCGGGCAAACTGGGCGTCAATGATCTCGCCGGTAAACAGCAGTTGGGCCGCTCGCTGCGGACCCACCAATTGAGGTAGGCGCACCAAGCCACCGACATCACTGACCAGGCCACGCTTGACAAACATCTCCGAGAATCGCGCCCGCTCTGAGGCGATTCGAAAATCTGCCATCAATGCCATGTCCATGCCCCAACCAATCGCCGCACCGTTGACCGCGGCAATAATTGGCCGGTCACAATCCATAATAGCGGTGGCCGCAGGCGTCGTACCGGGCCTGACAGAACGCAGTCGCTGTTTGCCCGTATCACCATC
>JABMOJ010000442.1 GCA_013204195.1 SAR86 cluster bacterium | reverse complement strand
GCGCCAGTCTATCGGTTCCTCGAGGAGGGCCAAGGCGATCGAGATCGGCACTACGATTTATTGCAGTATATGCTGTGCACACAAGCCGAGGTACGAGCGGCGGGTGGCGTCAGCCGCGGCCTTCAAGGTCAGTCGCTGTTGTCGCAAATCTCGAGCTCGACGGCGAAGTTCCGGATCAAACCTAATCGCCTGCAGCCTGAAGGCAGTGATGGGGTGAGTGTCTGGTTTGATGCGGTGAGTTTTAATGACCTGATTCGCTGGTTAGAGCAACAGCATCTAGAGGGTATCAGGGTTCGGCAGATCGCTATCGACAAGAGTGAAGCGTCAGGCATTGTTAGTGCGCGGGTGGTCTTACATATTTAATCAGAACGAGGTTTGTGGCTCGTTCAACGTAGTGGAGTAACGGATATGAGTGAGCAAGCCTACGCGCAGTTGTGGCAGGCTGAAGTCGCAGGTCTTCAGCCGCTGGAGATGGCGGTCGCGGGTGGTCACCTGGCTCACAATCTGGCGCAGGTTTTTATCGCGGGTTATCAGGCAGCGATTCGAGCAAGCTTCGCGTTGAACAACTCGCACTGGATTGCCTATGTGGCCTCAGAAGATAGAACGCCAGGCAGTCTTCAGTCAGCGGTGACCTATGATCCTGTCAATGCCACAATCAGTGGCGTTAAGACTTGGGTCGCGGCGGTAAAGAATATCGATAGCCTGGTGGTGAAAGTGGGACAGGGGGCTCAGGCGCGGTATCTACACTTGTCCGTTGCGTCGCCGGGCGTGCGGCTCACACCTCGCCCGCCAGGACAATTTCTGGCCGACCTAAGTCAAGGTAGTGTCGAGTTTGATCAGGCGCCCGTGCTGCCGGAACAGCAACTTGATGGTCGCGTCGCGGGTCAGTTCAGATTTCTTGAGCCCTTGTATATCTATGTCGCATTTTTAGCATTCATCAAACCCAGAATGACAGAGTCGGGCCAGGTTGATGCGTTACTCAGTATGGCCGCGATCCTCGCCGGGGCTGACTTTCAGTTGTCGGCTACGGCGCAGCAATATGCCTTGTTTGACCAGGGCGTGCAGGATTGCTTGCGACAGTTCGAGGCTCAAGCTACCCCGGCAAGTGAATCTTGGGCAACGGATCGACGCTTGATCGAGATGTATTCAAACGCTATTCAACAACGGGCAACGGTTGCTGAGTAAGTCCGCAACGGTTGCGCTGCATCATTGTCCATGGCGTTAAAGATAGTTAGCCTGCCATTCTTGAGGATCGTTGTACTGCTACCTGTTTACTGGTGTCGTCATACTGCCACCAGTTGCTGACTGGCCTGATAAAACCACAGACGTTGGATTATCGATAGTCGATCCTGCTTATCCTTCACAAGGAGTGGTTGGATGGTTTTGTTGAAACGATTAGTGCTGGATATTCTCAAGCCACATTCTCCTAATAGCTTGGATTTTTGCGCCACGCTCGCCGCGGCGGCTGTTGACATGCAAGTCTCCTGTCGGGTTATCGCGGTTGACGCAAAAACCGAGTCAGTGGAGGTCTGCATCGAAGGTGCTGAGCTTCACTTTGATCAAATTGAGGCGAGTATTCGTGCCCAAGGTGCCTCCCTTCACAGTATCGACGAGGTCGAAGTGGTGAGTCTCGTCGATCAAAATTCGTAAGGTCGCGTTTGATGAAGTTGTGTGCTCGGATTGCCTTGATTGGCGAGCATTCACAATCGATATCGATTGCTCGGCGTTACTTTGTTGTTAACGGCTTCGACGGTGCCTTAACCATGTTGGGGATTATCGTCGGTTTCTATCATTCGAACCCGGGTCCGCCTAACGCGGCCGCATTGACCATCATCGTTAGTGCCTGTCTTGGTGCTGCCATAGCGCTGGGGGCCAGTGGCTTGAGCAGTGCCTATATCAGCGAGTCCGCTGAGCAAAAATCAGAGTTGCAGGAACTTGAAGCGGCTATGGTGGACGACCTTGACGGCTCATCTCACGGTTTGGCTGCGCGCTGGGGTCCATGGTTGGTGGCCCTGGTGAATGGCCTTGCGCCTTTGTTGATCTCGCTGTTCATCCTGCTGCCGTTGTTGTTGCCCGAAGCGTTCAGCCTGTTACGGGCAAACGTTCTGGAAACAGCGATAGTGTTGGGTCTCGGCGCTATATTCCTGCTTGGTGTTTTTCTTGGCAGGATCAGTGGCCACTTTTGGCTATTCTCTGGATTGCGAACATTGGTCATCGCTATCGCGACCAGCGGCGTCATCATTTTGTGCACACCGAATTAATGGCTATGGAGAGAGTCATAGCTTGCTGTGGTGGACGAAATGATCGAATCGAGGTGTGGGTGAGATGACATTCTTGACAAATCACAGCTTGGAAGACGCCGTTGCCGACGTATACCGGCTGACATCGGCAGAGGTTACCCTGCGCCTTCAGGTTGACCCTGAACTCCGGCTCTGTGCAGCGGAAGTACGCCGGCGTCGCTCCGCGTTCGGCAGCAACGTGATTATCGAGACGTCAAAGCCGCCAATTTGGCGTTTACTGTTGGCTCAGTTCCAAGATGTGATGATTGTTGTCTTGCTTGCGGCGGCGGTGATATCGGGCCTCATCGGCGAGTGGCTCGATACGTTGATTATTCTTTTTATCGTGCTGTTGAACGGTGTGATCGGAGCGGTTCAAGCCTATCGTGCGGAACGGGCTGTGGCGGCACTGAAGGCGATGGGCACGACTGAGAGCCAGGTCGTCAGAGATGGCCGGCTATGCCGGTTTG
>JABMOJ010000441.1 GCA_013204195.1 SAR86 cluster bacterium | reverse complement strand
TCAGGGTTCTTGATTACCGGCAGTCAGACCAGTGGTGTTGTGCAGTTGCCAGCCGCAGGCTACGCCTTGGTGACTGCCTGGGATTTGGCTCGCAACCACATCGTTGCGCAAGGCCAGGTCAAACCTTCCTCTGAATCATTAACTCATGCGGTGCTCTACGGAATGAATGCTGAGATTAACGTGGTATTTCATGTTCACAGTCCGCTGATCTGGCACGCGGCTGATGTGCTCGCGCTGCCGATGACAGATCCAAAGGTCGCTTATGGAACCCCCGAGATGGCCGCTGAAGTTCAGTCTCTCATGGCCGATGAATCCTTGCCTAGCCTGTTCTGTATGGGCGGTCATGAAGATGGCGTCGTGACCTTGGGTCGCGATTGTCAGTCGGCGGGGCAGCTACTCATTGAGACGCTCAATAAGGCGGTGGCGTTGCTCGAGGCTGGGCAAATGACCAGCGCTGGGTTAGGGTTGAAGTGACCGCTGAACCTGGCAGGCGGTAATGATGGAAGTAAAGTGGAATAAAGCGCTTTGCCCTTGTCCTAAGCAACCAATCCGCCCCACAATAGCCAGCTTAACTTTGCGCCGAGTAAATCGATGAGTGAGAATAAGTCCGAGAGCCTATCTGAGTCGACATCTACAACGGCCGCTGCAAAACCCATTGCCGAAAACAAACCTATTCTGATTGCACTCGTGGTTGTTGGCCTGTTGATTTGTGGTCTTGTGGCTTACCTGGTAACAACATCGGAACCGGAATCCGAGGTTGTGAGCCAACCCTTGGTGACCAAGGAGACAGCCCCGGCAATACCCGAACCCGAACCAGAAACTGTGGTGGAGGTTGCTGTCAGTGTTATTGCCGAGCCAACTGAAGCCCTCGAGTCAGCGCCGCCAGCATTTGTCCTACCCCGATTGGACGACAGTGATCAATTGATCCGTGACGGCCTATTGAGCCTGACTCGAGAGGAAGCGATCAATGTCTGGCTGAGCCCCGATGAGCTAGTCCGTAAGTTTGTGGTGCTGGTGGATAATGCCGCCAATGGTAATGTGGCCAAAGACTCGGTTGCGGTACTGATGCCTGACGGGCCCTTTCTTGCGACGCCGTTGAATGACACTGTCTACGTCATGGATGAGGGCGGTTATACCCGTTATGACACGCTGACGCGTATCTTCACTTCACTGGATTCCCGCCGTGCTGCTGAATTTTATCAGCTTCTCAACCCTTTGTTTAAAGATGCCTACGATGAGTTGGGGTACGCCGATAAGCAGTTTGAAGATATGATTTTTCAGGCGGTTGGTCGAATACTAGAAACACCGGTGCTCGAGGAGCCCGCGCGTTTGGTTAGGCCCGTCGTGATGTATCGTTTTGAAGACGCGAGTCTCGAGTCGTTGAGTCCTATACAGAAGCAACTGGTGCGTATGGGGCCGAAAAATACGCGCGCTATCCAGGCCAAGGTGGGCGAGATGGCGCGCGAACTGCGCCAGGCTATCGTCGGTCGCCCTTAGCTTGCAGGCGATGCGACGCAGCATTGTTCGCAGGCTATGGCCGTGACTGCTTAGGACCGAAGTATCGGCATCGGTATGGCGTCCAAATTACCTGGGTGTATGTGGCAGTAGCGGCTTGATCTTGCCATGCCCCGGGCAACAATACGCACCCATGATTTTCGATGTTGGTGTGATCTTTGGACCTATCGACTTCAAGTTCGCATGAATACGGTGAGCTGTGCTGGATCAACTAGCTAAGGCTGCTGCTCGAATGGGAGGTCTGCTTGCCTGGCGCTGCGTTCAAGTCGATCATCGCGCCGTCTCAGTGAGCAGGGTCAAGTGGGTTAGCCTCGTTTGCTACTAAGCCATAACCTCTTGGTCTCTTGGTCTCTTGGTCTCTGGTCGGTCTCTGGTCTGGCCCGTCTGGGTAAGATTGATGAAGCCGTTGAAAGGATGTATCAGGCCCTCAGTGAGAAGCTGGCAGGCAGGTCCGCTGTGCGGATTGATGAAAATCGAACAACGCTTTTTTAAAGTGGTGATGTCTATCAAATCTGACAATTATCGTAGGGCAAAACGGCCATGCTGATCGAATTTCTCGGTCATTTACGCAAATACCGTGTGCCTGTTTCGATTCGCGAATGGCTCGATCTGCTTGCCGCACTTCGAGGCGGGCTGGTGTTTGCTGAAATTGACCAATTCTATTTTCTGAGCCGTCTGTGTTTGGTGAAAGATGAGAAATACTTTGATCGATTCGATCAGGCATTTTCCGCCTACTTCGATCAGCTGGACGATTGGCAATCTGTGTTGGCTGATGCGCCCGTGCAAGCTCTGCTGGCGCCTGCCCTGTTAGCTACATTAGAGCCTCAGAGTCACCGCCAATGGCGTGAATTGCTGGAAGAGTATCAACGCCGGGTTCACGAACGGCGTCTCGATGAAGTCCGTCTGCAAGATGCAAAAAGTGAAGCGGAAAGTGACGCTGGGCAATCTGACCACTCGGTGGCTTTTGACGCAGACGATCGTGACAAACTTGAGCTTAATCGTGCAGAACCCGAAGGTGCCGGCGAAGGACAAGGACAAGGACAAGGCGAAGGAGAGGGCGAAGGAGAGTGCGAAGGAGAAGGTGAAGG
>JABMOJ010000440.1 GCA_013204195.1 SAR86 cluster bacterium | reverse complement strand
CCATTAAGCGCCAGATGTGACGAAAATCACCGGCCAGGATGATTCTGCCGCCACAGGCATCCCAGACCTCGCTGGCCCCGTTATTAATAGGGGCAGGCTCAAGGTAATAATGTGTTTGATCGTCAGTCGCCAGCATAGTGTCCACCATAGCGATGTCGATATGTTGCCCGTGGCCACTGCGGTGGCGCTGATGGACGGCGGCTAACAAACCTACCAGGCCATGCAAGCCGGCATTCGTGTCGGCGAAAGCCATGCACATCTCCACCGCGTTCCCACCACTTTTCGCCGCTTGGCGGTCGATGGTGCCGGTTTCCGCGTGTACGATCGGTGCGTAGGCGGCGCGCTGCGATTCAGGGCCGGTCTGGCCGAAGCCTGAGATCGAGAGCATGATCAACCGCGGGTTGATGGCCTGCAGGCTTGGCCAGTCGATGCCCAGTCGGTTCATGACGCCGGGACGGAAGTTTTCGATCAGAATATCTGCCCGGCTCGCCAGGTCCTTGAGCAAAGCGTTGCCCTGCGGCTTGCGCAGGTCGATGCTGACATTCTGTTTGCCGGCGTTCTGTTGCTGGTAATAGCTTGAAATATTGCCGACCTGATGACCCCAGTTGCGAGTCACATCCAGTTCGGGTGGCTCGACCTTGACGACTTCGGCGCCCAAGTCGGCGAGCATTCGACCCGCAAACGGCCCCGCCAGAACGCGGGATAAATCCAATACCTTAAGGTCGGACAAGGGATAATCATGTGCCATCTGGGTGTTATCCACGCTATGGAGTCATCGATAGTACTGCAAAGGCACCAGAGCGCAAAATGGAGATGCTGGTCACCACAGTGGGTGCTAAAGTAAAGCGCAGAGTCAGTACACGAATCATGAATCTATGACAGGAGCGCAGGCTTGACCACGGAACCTACGACTGAATCAATGACACAATCCTGGCGAGTGCTGGAGCAGCAGGCGCCGACCTTGGCCAGCTATGGCAAAACCAGACTGGATGGCAGGGTCGCCTATTTGGCGACTATCCGGCAGTCCGGCTGGCCGCGGACCCATCCTGTGACGCCAATCATCGGTGCGGGTCGATGTTTTTTCTTTGCCGATCCCGACTCGCCCAAGGTTAAGGACCTGCTGAACGTCGGTAAATATTGCCTGCACTGTGGGATGAGTGATAATTCCGGTAGTAGTGGTGAATTTCAAATTACTGGGGTCGCGGTCCATGTGACTGATCCGCAGACGAGGTCGGAGGCAGAAGCGGTCAGTAATTTTCGGCCGGCGACGCGTTTCGTCCTGTTTGAATTGAGGTTGGGTGAGGTCCTGGCGACGGCTTACCCAGGCGGGCGGGCTGATCGACAGCGTTGGCAGGCGGCGCCGCTAAGCTGATGAGTTCTGGCATTCGCCAGTGATTAACACTTTGAGCGCAGGAGACTAATTCAGTGGATGGCATACACGATCTGGGTGGCAAGCACGGCCACGGTGATGTTGATTACGAGGCGCCGGGAACGGTCTTTCATGCGCGCTGGGAGGCAACGGTATTTGCCATGGTGAATGCCGGCGCGCAGGCGGGCGCTTGGAACAATGTTGATCGCTTTCGCCATGCTGTGGAGCGAATCGACCCGGTGGCCTATCTGGCCCATGGTTATTACGGTCGTTGGCTTGGCGGCGTTGAAACGCTGTTAGTCGAGGCGGGACTCGTCACCACGGCCGAAATTGAGCAACGTCTGGCGCGAGTTTCTCAGCCACAGCCGGCCAGCCTCAACGAGCATGTTGCCGCACGACCCAAGGCTCAGCCTGATCCCATGGGCCCACCTCCGCAGATGGCCGGCAGCCAGCGCAGCATGGCTAATCCGCCAAAATTCAATGTGGGCGATCGCGTAGCCACCGCCACCCAGGTGCTAGATGGTCACACCCGCCTGCCGGCCTATGCGCGGGGCAAATCTGGCATGATCGCCGCAGTGCATGGTGGCTGGGTCTACCCTGACGATAATGCTCACGGTCGAGGCGAAAACCCCTGTTATCTGTATACCGTGACCTTTGATGGCTTAGAGCTCTGGCCCGGTGGTGACCCTCTGATGACCGTCAGTCTGGATTTGTTTGAGCCCTATTTAACACACGTCGCTTGTCCCGCAACTGATGCACAAGATGCTCAGGAGTTGAAATAATGTCGAAATCCCATGTTCATCCGGAAGTTTTGCCACAGGCGCTTCGTGCAGAGGCGCTGGAGGCGCTGCTGATTGAAAAGGGCTTGTTGGTGGCGAGTGCTGTCGACGCAGTGATTACCCGTTACTCAGAGCGAGTGGGGCCAATGAATGGCGCTAGGATCGTTGCTCGCGCTTGGGTTGATCCGGACTTCAGACAGTGGTTGCTTGAAGACGGCACGGCGGCGATCAGTCAGTTTGATCTTGAGGGTGGCCAGGTTGAGAAACTGGTGGTGGTTGCCAATAGTGCACAAATTCATAACGTAGTGGTGTGCACCTTATGCTCCTGTTATCCCTGGGCTGTGTTGGGCTTACCGCCGACCTGGTATAAAGATCCCGCCTATCGCTCGCGAATCGTTCGAGAGCCCCGAACTGTATTGCATGAAATGGGGCTGGAGCTGCAGCCGGACATGCAAATTCGAGTCTGGGACTCGAGCGCCGAGGTTCGTTATATGGTGCTGCCAGAGCAGCCTTTGGATAGCGCTGGAATGACAGAGGCTGAGTTGGCTGAGCGAGTGAGCCGAGACGCCATGATTGGAGTGGCGCGCTAATGGTTGATGTTTCTGCAGACGGGATTAGTGAGGTGCGAGTGGCGTTGACCGAGTTAGCTGGACCTGGCGCGCCGCCGATGGTGAATGGCGAGTTGCTGTTCGAGTTTCCCTGGCAGAGCCGTGCCTTTGGCATGGCGCGAGTATTATGCGAGGCGGGTATTTTCCACTGGGATGAGTTTCGTCGCCTGCTGATAAGCAATATTCGCGAATGGGAAGACGACCACTCGACGCACACCTATGCTTACTACGATATTTTTTTGCAGACCCTGACGATGTTGTTGGCAGAGAAAAATTTATGTCCCGATGCGGAACTGGATAGTCGTCAGCTTGAACTGTCAGCCAGGCCCCACGGCCATGATCATTGAGTCCCACGCCGACTATCGGCAGCAGATACTCATGCTCTATACCCGCTCATCGGCCCTTGATTCCGAAGTCGTAGCCTGGGCGATGTATGACGGCACCGGTGCTACCGCTCACTATGCCGGCGATCAGGACGCCGCGCCCTACAGCACTGGACTAGATGCCATGCAAGCGGGATGGCGGGTATTGCAGGTTTCACAGTTAAACCCGCCCCATCCAGGTGCCGAATATCAGACAAGCTATTTGCCCTTTGAAGTGATGCTGGAAAAGTGGGCGAAATTTGATGGCAAATAATGCCGTGCGGCGAACCGATTTATTGTCCACCGGCGATATGGCCCGATTCGTCGCTCGCGGCTTTCTGCGATTTGATGGGCTGATACCCGATGAGATTAATCGGGATTTCCTTGAGCGGGTCATGCAGGACGACGTCCGTAGTCATCCGCCGGGAACACCTTTGGCGGACTGCTATGCAACTTGTCCACCGATTAGCGCTTTGCTTCAGTTGCCTAAGGTCGCAGGGATGATTCAGAGTCTGGTG
>JABMOJ010000439.1 GCA_013204195.1 SAR86 cluster bacterium | reverse complement strand
TGAATGAGCACCGCCTCTCTGAAGGTCGGCCCCTTGCGCGCGCCACCTTTCAGATACATGGGGGCTTCCATATGGATAAACGGCAGAATCACGAACTCAGTAAACCCGCCTGTTTTCGCCTGCAGCCTTCGCACCTTTAAAAGATGGTTGGCGACATGTTCATACTTCTCTACATGGCCATACATAATAGTGGCCGTGGTGTTGAAGCCCTGTTTATGCGCCGCCTCCATTACCTCCAGCCATTGTGCAGAGTTGATTTTGTCTGGGCATAAGGTGGCACGCACCTCATCATCAAGTATCTCAGCTGCAGTTCCAGGCAAGGTTCCCAGACCGGCCTCTTTCAACTGGCCAAGATACTCATCCAGGCTCAGACCCAGCGTGTGGGCACCTTGCCAGACCTCAAGGGGAGAAAAAGCATGGATATGCATATCCGGAATGACTTGTTTAATACTGTGACAAATATCGATGTAGGTCTGACCTGTGTACTCAGGATGAATACCACCTTGCAAACAAACCTCTGTCGCACCGCGCTCATAAGCTTCACGGGTACGACGCATGATTTCTTCCGGCGACAAGTCGTACGGCCGGCCGCGCAAATTTTCACTCATCTTACCCTTTGAAAAAGCGCAGAACTGACACTTGAAATAACAAACATTCGTATAGTTTATATTGCGATTCACCACATAGGTCACCTCATCGCCAGCGACCTTTTTACGCAACTGATCAGCAGCCTGACAGACATGGGTGAAATCGTCGCCACGGGCCTGAAACAGGCGCACAATCTCTGCCTGCTCAAGTTCATCGCCAGCAACGGCTTTATCAATGATACGCTGTAAATCCGCACTCGCCGGCATTTTTGCCAGGCTTGAGACTCGTGCCAGATCACCAGCCGGCGGGTCAACGATCGCTCCGGCAGACCAGTCTTCGACCCGCGCAAAGCCTTCACCGTCGATCCCTTGACGCAACAGCGGTTGCAACTGGGGGTCGACCCAACGACCTAGATCCATCGCATAGGTTGGATAGATCGCTAAACGTTCGATCAACACTTTGCCGGCACTCGCGGTCTCATCAGCAAGGTGACCCAGGTGCGGCCATGGAGCCTCAGGGTTAACAAAATCGGGAGTGACTGGTGAAACCCCACCCCAGTCATTGATACCTGCACCGACGATCTGCGCCAGTACGCCAGGACTTAAATTGGGCGGCGCTTGAATGTTCATTGACGAACCGAAAATAATTCGAGCTAAAGCAATCGTCCACAACAACTCATTCAAGTCGGGTTCTGGTGCCTTCGCCATCAAAGTTTCCGCCTTAGCACGGAAATTTTGAATGATAATTTCCTGGATATGACCATGGGCAATATTTGCCTGTCGCAACACTAACAGGGACTCGATACGCTCTCGCCGAGTTTCACCAATACCAATTAACAAGCCACTGGTAAAGGGTACTCGAGCCTCTCCTGCTAAGCGAATTGTCTCAAGCCTTAAGGCCGGAACCTTGTCTGGAGATCCATAGTGAGGCATACCTTTTTCCAACAATCTGTCAGAGGCGCTCTCTAACATAATGCCCATAGAGATAGAAACTTGCCGCAATTCGGCAAATTCAGCAGCGGTCATTAACCCGGGATTGAGGTGAGGAAACAAACCGGTTTCTTTAAAAACCATTTCTGCCATATCACGTAGATAGGAGAGGGTCGAGTCTTGCTTCAACTCTTTAAGGCCATCTCTTGCGGCCTTATAGCGCAACTCGGGCTTATCTCCCAGTGTAAACAAGGCTTCTTTACAGCCTGCTTTTGCACCATCTTGCGCTATTTTCAGCACCTGCTCCGGCGTTAAATACGGCGCTTGCAACTTTCTTGGCACCTGGGCAAAGGTACAATAGTGACAAACATCTCGACAAAGGTGCGTTAACGGTATGAAAACTTTACGCGAATACGAAATGGTATTCTGGTGACCAACATCACGAAGACTTGATGCAACTCGCATCAAACTCTGAGTATCCTCTGTCGTCGCAAGCGCCAACACGTCAGCATCAGACAGAGGGGCAGTGGCGGCCTGGCTCAATAACGCGCGATAATCAATCATGACATCATCCTATATTTATCAATTCTGGCGGCAGGTTTTCGAGAATGCCGCTACTCTCGATAAATCTCTGTGTATGGGTTTTTAAATTTTGCCGCAACAGTTCTGCAGCGAGCACGACCACGTCATCCGCTGTATCAATATCCAGCCCGATACCCGGCAGCTTCGCCACCAACGGCTCTATACCGCGCGCGCGAGCCATGCTCAAGTGGCGTCGAAAACTGTCTTCGCCGAAGCCGAAGGCCATACAATCAGGCGGTGAACACACCACGCAATTGGAACCGCCAAGATCCGATGCGGGCACGATGCCGAACTCTGCTCCGTCTTGCAGACCAAAACCATCGAGCACGACCTCCAATTCCTCAACCGTGACCAGCGGTACATCACCAGGCAAAAACATCATGGTCGTGACGCCCTCAGCTTGCAACAATTGCCCAGCACAGGTCATCGCATTAATAAGACCAGGCTCTGCAGGCTCGGCAATGAGCCTAACTGAATAGCTTCGAGCAATTTCGGCAACTCTGATATCGTTGCTGACGATAAGCACTTCATCAATTCGATCACAGGTCGTCACTGCTTCGAGCACGTCCTCAACCATTGCCTGAAAAAAACCCGCACGTTGGCTTGCCGACAGCCAGCTACCCAAACGCTGCTTGGCATTTTCCAGCTGTTTGATCGGTATAACGACGGTCGTTGTCATGATGGCGTTTTGAGAGTCGACAGTTGATGGGCGAAGTCCAGAACGCATGTTGCAAGCGCCGTCCTGTCCGCCAACGTTACCATGACTGTGTTGGTGACGATAGTCGGTATCCCCAGCGCCTCAATTTCAGATTTGAGATCGGCATCCTCGTCATCGATCACGAAACCATCGATTCGGCCCAGGTAATGCTTGGCTACCGCCAGCGCCGACTGGGGCATGCCTAATTCAGCCATCATTTTCGCTGCGGGGCCCTTAATGGCCAAGCCGCCCACGATCGGCGAAACTGCAATCACCGGCGCCTTAGAGGCTCTCATGGCCGTCAATATGCCAGGCAGGGCCAGCACCGGATCGACACTCACAAAGGGATTAGACGGGCAAATGACAATCGCAGACAAGTCAGGGTCCTGCAGCCCCGCCATGAATCCGGGGCTCGGCAGGGCCGCTTCGATTCCTTGGAATTCAAAACCGACGACCTCCGGGACGCAGCGATCGCGGACAAAGTAGTGTTGGAAGGCGAGCGCCTCACCCGTACGAGTTTGAACAATGGTCGCCACCGGATCGTCTGTCATAGGCACCAGCTCATGCTGAACCCCCAGGCGTTGACAGAGTGTTCGGGTCACCTCAGACAGGCTGGCACCAGTCGTCAGTAGTTGCTGTCGCAGGATATGGGTTGCCAGGTCTCGATCACCAAGGGCAAACCAGGTTTCGCCCTGAAGCAGAGTCAAGGCCGCGATAAAATTCCAACTCTCTCCTTGCTGACCCCAACCAAGCTCCTTGTTGTTAATGTCGGCCAGGGTATACATCACAGTATCCAAATCCGGACAGATCGGCAGTCCGAGGTGGCTAAAATCATCGCCCGTGTTGGCGACAACCAACAACTGCGCAGGCGGCAGCAGGTGCGCAAAGCCCAGCGCTAGCTTCGCGCCACCGACGCCACCGGAGATTGCAAGACACTTGGACTGAGTACTAATATTCATCACCCATTAACGAAATAGATCCATGGCCTTAGGCCGTATAAG
>JABMOJ010000438.1 GCA_013204195.1 SAR86 cluster bacterium | reverse complement strand
TTCGGTGTCGATGGCGAGCGTCAAATTGTGGTGTTGTCAGCGGGTAATCTGGCCACAACCCAGGGCGTTATCAGTCAGTTGAAAAAAGACATTAAGATGGGCGCTGGGCAGCATTTGCTCAATGTGCCGCACTTGACGGATGCGGCGGACTATCTCGGCGAAGTCAGCGTTGCCCAACAAGCCAAATATACAGGGGGGGGCGCGAATTATGATGCATCCTTTATTCTCGGCGGCCAAATTACCGGACAGAACTCCAATGCTTACTTAATCTACCCACAGGGTAATCATATAACGACCTCTGCGGACACCCCATTTTTGCAGATCGGTGAAAGTAAGTACGGCAAGCCTATTCTTGATCGTATCCTGTCGTTGGACTCTACCCTGGAAACAGCAGCGCTTTGCGGACTTGTTTCTATGGACTCGACCATTCGGAGTAACTTAACGGTTGGCCCGCCGATAGAAGTCCTGATTTATGAACAAGCGAGTTTAACTGCCGAGCGGTATTTTCGCTTTGAGGAAAGCAGCGAGTATTTGCGGGCGCTGAGTCGTAGTTGGGATGCCAAACTCAAGGAAGCATTTTCTAGTTTGCCGCCGATCGCCTGGAGCGCCAATTGGGACGATGTTGAGCATCGACAGAACTGATTTTGCTGCACGATAAAACCGAAGAACCCGATCAACCCAGCGACCAGGGTAATGAGTCGCCTCTCAAATATCTGTTCGTTATGAGGAGTCTGTCAGCGTGACGATTCGCGTAGCTATCAATCACATTACGGAATACCGATTCGACCGCCCGATTACGTTGCATCCTCATGTTGTGCGTCTGCGGCCTTCGCCTCACTGTCGCACGGCAATTGAATCTTATTCACTGAAGGTCTCGCCAAGTAATCATTTTTTGAATTGGCAGCAGGATCCATTTGGCAATTACTTGGCTCGCTACGTGTTTCCTGAAAAGACAAGGGAGCTGCTGATTCATGTTGAACTGATTGCTGACCTGACAGTCATCAACCCCTTTGATTTTTTTCTGGAGGAGCAAGCAGAAACCATTCCGTTCCAATACGAAAGTCAATTGTGCCGTGATCTTGCCCCCTACTTGGAGGTAAAGGAACGTGGCCCGCTGTTGACCCAATGGCTAGCGCAAGTCGATCGCAGTAAGACGCCCACGGTTAATTTTTTGGTGGCATTGAATCAACGTTTGATGGCGGACGTCGGTTACTTAATTCGAATGGAGCCTGGTGTGCAGAGTTGCGAGCAGACTCTGTCAACCCACTCGGGCTCCTGTCGTGACAGTGCCTGGCTGATGGTACAGGTGCTGCGTCACTTGGGTCTGGCGGCGCGCTTTGTCTCCGGTTATCTCGTCCAGTTAAAATCTGATCAGAAGTCGCTAGATGGTCCGTCAGGCCCGGCAGAGGACTTCACTGATCTGCACGCTTGGGCTGAGGTCTATCTGCCTGGTGCAGGCTGGATTGGTCTGGATGCCACATCGGGTCTGTTCGCGGGTGAGGGGCATATTCCACTGGCTTGCACCCCTGACCCAATATCGGCAGCACCGGTGACGGGCGCGACCGAGCGGGCCGAGGTAACATTCCATTTCGAAAACAGCGTGACCCGTATTTTTGAAGATGCGCGGGTGACTAAACCTTACACTGACGTGCAATGGCGTAAGGTGGAAAAATTAGCGCTAAAAATTGATCAACAGTTGGCTGTGGATGATGTTCGGCTGACGATGGGTGGTGAACCGACCTTCGTCGCTATCGACAATATGGATGGTGCTCAGTGGAATACTGAGGCACTCGGCGACGAAAAGCGCAAGCTCGCTGACAATTTGTTCTGGCGTCTGAAGTCGCATTATGCGCCTCAGGGTTTGATGCATATTGGCCAAGGAAAATGGTATCCGGGCGAGCAATTACCGCGCTGGGCTTTGTCACTCTATTGGCGCAAAGATCGCAAGCCCTTGTGGCTTGATGATCGTCTGTTAGCTAATGAAAGTTCTCTTGGTCAACAACCGGCGACCGCAGGAAAAGATTTTATCGACACGCTGGCGAAGCAATTGGGCCTATCGCCTGAGCTGGTGGTGCCGGGTTTTGAGGATGTTGGCTATTACCTTTGGAAAGAAGGGCAGTTGCCCGAGAACCTGGATCCGGACAATAACAAGTTGGATGATCCTTTGGAGCGCGCGCGTTTTCGACGCTTGTTTGCCACTGGCCTGACAACCACGGTGGGCTATGCGCTGCCACTGAAATGGCAAGCCGTGAATGAGCAGCAGGGGCGTTGGCGCTCCAGTCGTTGGCCGTTTCGGGCTCAACATATGTTGCTGGTGCCTGGCGATTCACCTATGGGGCTGCGTCTGCCATTAAATTCGTTGCCTTGGGAACAGCCTAATCCGCTGGAGTTTGACGCCGAGGCCGATCCGTTTGCGCCGGTCTCCGGAGAGCTGATAAGCCTGGACTCGGTTGAGTCGAAAGAGGTAATACACACCGCCCTTTGTGTACAAGTCAGGGAGGGGCATTTGTATGTCTTCATGCCGCCTCAAACCGAGTTTGATGTTTACGCATTGCTGTTGACCAAGATTGAAGCGACCGCTAAGCAGTTAGAGATGCCGGTGATTATCGAAGGCTATGAACCGCCATCAGACAGTCGCATCCAAGTCTTGCAGGTGACGCCCGATCCCGGTGTGATCGAGGTGAATGTCCATCCTGCGAGTAATTGGGACGAGCTTACTGAAATTGCCGAAAGTGTTTACGCCCACGCCCGTGAGTGTCGCCTGGGGACCGAAAAATTCATGCTGGATGGTCGACATTCCGGTACGGGAGGGGGGAATCACATTACCCTGGGTGGTGCGACCCCTATCGACAGTCCTTTCTTGCGGCGACCTGACCTGCTGAAGAGTTTGATTATCTACTGGCAGAACCATCCGAGCCTGTCTTATTTATTTTCAGGTTTGTTTATTGGTCCAACAAGCCAGTCACCGCGAGTCGATGAGGCTCGAGATGACAATCTCTATGAGCTTGAGATGGCCTTGGCGCGGATACCTGCTGGTGACATTGAGCAGCCTTGGTTGGTGGATCGATTGTTGCGAAATTTCTTGGTGGATCTCACGGGTAACACCCATAGAGCGGAATTTTGCATCGACAAGCTGTACTCGCCAGATTCAGCCGGCGGTCGTCGCGGTCTCGTCGAGTTCAGAGCTTTTGAGATGCCACCACACGAGCGTATGGGTCTGGTCCAGATATTGCTGATTCGCGGCCTGATCGCCATGTTTTGGCGTCGGCCCCATGATCGGCCGTTAGTGCGCTGGGGTACCGAGTTGCACGATAAATTCATGCTGCGCCATTTCATCGACGATGATTTCCAAATGGTGATCGATGATTTATGTAAGTCAGGTTATTACTTTGAGCGCGCATGGTTTGATGCTTTTATGGAATTTCGCTTTCCGCGCATCGGTGGGGTGAATGTGGCCGGCCTAGAGT
>JABMOJ010000437.1 GCA_013204195.1 SAR86 cluster bacterium | reverse complement strand
TTTGCTAGAAGTATCAGTCATCCTGGCTGGTGTTCTTCGTGGTAATGCGTAATTTGCTGAAACCCAATTGCCCAGCGGCATCCATTGCGGTCACCACCGCCTGGTGCTGCGCGGCTGAGTCGGCGGTAATAATCAACGGCACTGTGGTATCGCCCCCGCTGACTTTACCAATGGCTGCTTTGAGGGTATCAATCCGGTTACTTGCCAGCGCGACCGCATTGATTGCATAGTCGCCGTTGCGGCTGACAGTGATTTCGATCTGCCTGTCTGCAACAGCCGCTTCCACGCCGGATGCTTCCGGCAAATCGATACTCAACTGAGTATCTTTGGTAAACGTTGTTGAGACCATAAAGAAAATCAGCAACAGAAAAACCACATCGATCAAAGGTGTAAGGTTAACATCGACTTCTGGTTTCACCCGGCGGGAGAATTTCACAATTAGGCTCCTAGCCGACCTGTCGGTCGCCACTCGTCGACGCCATCTCTGGACGGGCAACTACGGCGTCATTCTTATCGGCACGATCACCGTTAAGCACCTCAACCAGCTTCAAAGCCTCCTGCTCCATAGTGATCACGAGTTCATCGACTCGACGCTGGAAAAAACGGTAGAAAAACAAGCTGGGAATCGCCACTGTCAAACCAGCAGCCGTCGTGATCAACGCCTCGGAGATACCGCCGGCCAGAACAGCAGCGTTACCCGTACCCTCCAGCCTGATCGCCGAAAACACCTTGATCATACCAATAACGGTGCCGAGTAAACCCAGCAATGGCGTAATTGCCGCCACAGTACCGAGGGCATTCAGATAACGCTCCATCTCATGCACCACATGGTTCGCAACCTCTTCGATACTTTCCTTCATTTGCTCTCGGCCACGCCGATGATTACTAATGCCAGCGGCAAGAATCTGGCCTAGAGGCGAACTGGCTTTGAGCTCTCGTAGCTTGCGACTGTCTAATTCATTGGCACGAATCCAGCCCCATACTTGCGCCAGAAGGTTTTTTGGCACTATCTGATCCTTACGCAAGGTCCAAAATCGCTCAATGCAGATCGCAGCCGCGATAATAGAGCAGAGTATGATAGGGAACATCAGCCAACCACCCGCCTGGATTAATTCAAACACTCGCCGTAGCCTCTAGATTAGGAATCGCGCTACTGTAGCACAGAAGCCGCCAGTGGCGTGCCTCGATTAGCGCTGCGCTGAACTGAATGGCACATAAAATCAATCGACGCCAAACACTGTTTTTAGGAATGGATTTAAGAACAAACCCTGGGGGTCCATAGACTGGCGAATCTCTCGAAATCGATTAAATTGAGGCATCGATACCTCGAGCTGGCTCGCCTGCTGGGTGTGAATTTTGCCCCAGTGAGGCCGCCCGTCGTACTCTCGAAACAAATTTTCAACGGCGCTAAAAAACGCCTTATAGGGTTGTTTGGCCCCCTGGTGTGCAGAGATAGTCACGCTGTCTCGGTCATTGGCCGAGCTCAAAAATATATCGTCGGCTTTTAGGGTACGGTATTCCAAGGGCCAGCGAACGTCATCGAAGTCAGTCTGGATAAGATGGCGCAGCGCTAAAAAACACTCCCAACCAGCTGCCGCCGGCACGGAAAACTCAATTTCATTGAATTTGAACTCTCGAGAAGAAGGGATAACCCTGTAGCTTCGCCCAATATTTTGCCCCTGTAAGGGTGAATCCAGGGAGTGCGCTGCAGTGGCATTAAGGGTCTTCATTGCACATTGATCGGTTTGCGGATCCCAAAAAAACTCCCAATGTCGATTGTTAGCGATTAAGTCTTCACGGGCCTCAGCACATTCCGCGACGCTGGCCTGCCAATTACGCTCATGTAAATGATAAGCGGGCACCGCCTGCAGAGTCACTTGAGTAATCACACCTAAGGTTCCCATCGATACTTGCGCAGCTCGCAATAGGTCAGCATCAGTGGACCGATCGATATCAACAATGGCACCATTGGCCTTAACTAATCGCAAACCAACCACTTGGCTTGAAATATTCTGCAGGGTCGCACCTGTTCCATGGGTACCGGTACTGATTGCACCGGCGACAGACTGACGATCAATATCCCCCATGTTTTCCATGGCCAATCCCAGATTCCAAAGCGGCTCGCCTAGTTGATGTAATTTGGTACCTGCCCAGACAGTCACTTGCCGTGCGGCAGCGTCGTGGGAGATCAGACCCGCCATATTATCCAGTGACACCAAATAGTCGTCCGTCCAGAACGGCACAAATGAATGTGCGCTGCCGATACCACGAACATTGCGGCCAGCACCAGCGGCTCGCTGAATCAAATCTGCCACGGCGAGCTCCGACTCAGGAAACGCTAACTCCAGCGCCGCGTGCTTTTGGCTGCCTGACCAATTTTGCCAATCTGTCGTCATATCAATGCTCACTCGTTGTAGGGCAAGCCCGCTGAGGAACCCACCGCCTTAAAATACGCTTCAATCCGCGCCAAATGACCATCAACATCAGTCTCACCAGCATTATGGGTCGCAATCGCCATATGAGTCGCGCCCAGACCCCGCCATTTTTCGGCATGGCTCTGCCAGCGTTCTGGCGTTCCACCGGCATACTGCGCTTGGGCAAGAATGGAGAACTGGTCCCAGGGTTTATTTGCTGCTTCACGCTGCTGCCGCATTGCGGCAATAATTTCAGCCGCGGCAGGGC
>JABMOJ010000436.1 GCA_013204195.1 SAR86 cluster bacterium | reverse complement strand
GCTTTATTTATGTCAATGATCTGTGCTCCACTGATGCACCAGGTATCTTTGCTGTTGGGGATGTTGTGCGTGGCCCCATGCTGGCCCATAAAGGTATGGAAGAGGGTGTGATGGTGGCGGAGCGGATTGCCGGCCACAAACCGATGGTGAACTATGATTGTGTACCATCAGTGATTTATACCCATCCGGAAATAGCCTGGGTGGGCAAAACTGAGCAAGAATTGAAGGCCAGTGGTGACGATTATAATGTCGGACTGTTCCCCTTGGCTGTCAGTGGCAGGGCACAGGCGTCTAACGATACTGCAGGGATGATCAAGGTGTTGGCTGACGCGGCAACCGACAGAATTCTTGGCGTCCATATGATTGGCGGCCATGCCTCCGAAATGATTAGCGAGGCGGTGATCGCGATGGAATTTGGATCAAGTGCTGAGGATATCGGTCTGACGATGTTTGCTCACCCAACCTTGTCGGAAGGCTTTCATGAAGCCGCACTGGCAGTGGCCGGACATGCCATTCATATAGCGAATCGAAAACGTAAAAAATAACAGTAAAAGTGATAACCAAAAACGATAGGCAAACGAGCGCTCCTCCTGGATGCAGGATAATTCTAATCACATTTCAAGGACCATGAAGTTATGAACCTTCACGAATATCAGGCGAAACAATTGTTCGCTGAATACGGTTTACCCGTATCCAAAGGTTACGCTGTAGATACAGCAGATGAGGCTGTAGCAGCGGCAAAAGAATTAGGTGGAGAGCGCTGGGTCATCAAGGTCCAGGTTCACGCAGGCGGCCGGGGCAAGGCTGGCGGCGTTAAGTTGGTGTCAACAGAAGCCGAGATACGCGCGTTTGCCGCTCAGCATATCGGCACTAATCTCGTAACTTTTCAGACTGATGAGCATGGCCAGCCGGTCAGCAAAATCTACATTGAAGAGTGCACGGATATCGCACGTGAGTTGTACCTCGGTGCGGTCATCGATCGGTCGTCACGACGAGTTGTGTTTATGGCATCCACCGAGGGTGGTGTGGAAATCGAAACCGTCGCCGAAGAAACCCCTGAAAAAATTCTCAAGGCAGTGATCGACCCGGCTATCGGTGGCATGCCCTATCAAGGCAGAGACCTAGCCTTTCAGTTGGGTCTTGAAGGCAAGCAGGTCAATCAGTTTGCAACTGTTTTCACTTCCTTGGCAAAACTGTTCCAGGAAAATGATCTGGCGCTGCTGGAGATCAATCCGCTAGTGGTCACCAGTGACGGTGATATCCACTGCCTGGACGCGAAGGTCTCCATTGATGGCAATGCTATTTACCGACAGAAGAAACTCGCCACGATGCATGATCCGTCACAGGAAGATGCCCGCGAGAGTCAGGCTGCTGAATTCGGCCTGAATTACGTTGCGCTAGATGGCAACATCGGTTGCATGGTCAACGGTGCTGGTCTGGCGATGGGGACGATGGACCTGGTGAAATTGCATGGTGGCAAGCCGGCTAACTTCCTTGATGTGGGCGGTGGTGCGACCAAGGAGACCGTCAGTGAAGCGTTTAAGATCATCTTGTCTGACACCAATGTAAAGGCTGTGCTCATCAATATTTTTGGTGGCATTGTCCGCTGTGATGTTATCGCCGAAGGTATTATCGGTGCAGTGAAGGAGGTCGGAGTAACGCTGCCAGTGGTCGTGCGTTTTGAAGGTAATAATGCGGCCCTTGGCGTGAAAGCCCTGGCCGATAGCGATGTCGATATTATTGCTGCGACAAGTCTGACGGATGCCGTCCAGCAAGCAGTGAAAGCCGCCGGAGGTGCAGCGTGAGCGTTCTAATTGATTCAAATACAAAAGTAATTTGTCAGGGTTTTACCGGTTCTCAGGGAACCCTGCACTCTCGGCAGGCGCTGGAGTACGGTACGAAATTAGTGGGTGGTATCACACCCGGTAAAGGCGGTCAGCGACATCTCGAACTGCCGGTATTCAATACCGTCAAGGAAGCCGTGCGTGAAACGGGAGCGACGGCCTCGGTGATTTATGTACCTGCTGCGTATGCCAAAGATGGCATTTTGGAAGCGGCAGACGCTGGTATTGAATTGATCGTCTGTATTACTGAAGGTGTGCCGACTCTCGATATGCTGTCGGTCAAAGCCAGTCTTGATGCCCGCGGAATTCGTTTGATCGGGCCTAATTGTCCGGGTGTCATCACACCGGGACAATGTAAAATCGGTATTATGCCTGGGTCTATCCACCTACCAGGTAAAGTCGGGATTGTATCGCGGTCAGGTACTTTGACTTACGAGGCTGTCAAGCAAACCACCGACCTGGGTTTTGGGCAGAGCACCTGCGTTGGTATTGGTGGTGACCCCATCCCAGGTAGTAACTTTATTGATATTCTTGCCATGTTTGAGGCTGACCCTGATACCCACGCTATCATTATGGTCGGTGAGATCGGTGGTAATGCTGAGGAAGAAGCTGCCGAGTTTATCAAATCCAATGTGACCAAACCCGTGGTGGGCTATATCGCGGGTGTGACTGCACCAGCGGGTAAGCGTATGGGCCATGCCGGCGCAATTATTGCCGGGGGCAAGGGTACCGCTGAGGATAAATTTGCGGCATTGAACGCCGCAGGCGTGCATACAGTGAAGAGTCTGGCGGAAATCGGCAATGCGCTCAAAGAGCTTACAGGCTGGTAGAGGCTGATGGTGTTCGGGGTAGCTCCGCGTCATGCGGCGGCTACCCTTTTTTTGTCCGCAATTTCGTCATGGGTGGTTGAAAAAGTGGACCGGGAACCCCATCTATGCTGGCAATGTAAGTTACGTAAAAAGGTGTGAGCACTGAT
>JABMOJ010000435.1 GCA_013204195.1 SAR86 cluster bacterium | reverse complement strand
TTCCTGGACATCGGCATTAATCACAGATTTCAATGGCCAGCAGCGTTCAGGCACAGATATCGTTAATGAATATGGCGTCTTCGGCACGCCGACGCTGCTGTTCCTGGATGGCGCGGGCCATGAAATTGCAGAGCGCCTGGTGGGTTATCAGTCTGTGGATTTCTATTGGTCCTATTTCGAACGGACAATCGCGTCGGCCTGGTCGACGCTGTCGAAGCCGATGCGATGAGTCATAAAAGTTGAAAAATAACTGTAAATGTTTTACAACGCCGCGACACTGAGCCACGCCTGTCCAATGCTCGTGTTTTATATTTGAAATCAATCACCGAAAGAGCCGTCGATATGCCAGAATTTGAACTCCTGTTTCCGCTTGGAATTACTCACTATCTCATCGGGGGATTGTTCATCGGCTTCGCCGTGAGCTTTCTGTTTGCCACCACCGGCCTGGTGGGAGGGATGAGCACGTTTTTTACCAGCACCTGGTCCTTCGTTTCCCGTTGGGAATTTTTTAACCGAGAAGCCTTCGTTGCGTCGAGAAATTGGCGGATTGCCTATGCCGTCGGACTCGCCGTGGGGGCGCTGATTTGGATGCTGACGGTGGGTGAAGCCTTCGTCACGACGATCAGTTGGTGGCAGCTAACCTTGGGTGGATTTGTTGCCGGCTTCGGCGCGCGACTCTCCAACGGTTGTACCTCGGGACACGGAATCTGTGGCATCGCTTCATTCCAGCTGCCGTCTTTACTGGCGGTTTTGATCTTTTTGGGCACCGCGATGATCACCGCCCAGCTAATGCAAAAGCTCGGAGGCTTATCATGAGAGTCGCATTCTTTGGTAGTGTCTTGATCGCCGGTGCGCTGTTTGGTTTTGGTTTGTCTTACTCCAGCATGATCAAACCGGAAGTGGTGTTGTCATTTTTGCGGTTTGGCGATTTTGGTCTGCTCTGGGTGCTGGGCTCGGCTTCCTTGACGACCATGCTGACTTATCAGTTCTTACCTCGGTTGATGCGCAAACCTTTGTTCGATAAAAGCTTCCGCGAGCATGCCGCCTCGTTGGATCGAAACACGCTGGTTGGCGCTGCTATTTTTGGCATTGGCTGGGGTATCTCGGGTGTCTGTCCCGGCCCGGCGTTAGCAGGATTGGGGGCGGGTAACTGGCCGATGCTATTTTCTTTGGCAGGTATCTTTGCTGGCGCTTATGTTCAAGGTCGCATGATGAAAGCCTAAGGCGTCTTGTGTGTGGGTTGGCCCTTTAGCCAATCCTTCACGGGGTTAACGCGAGATGGAAATCCTCTTTGTAGCGAACCGCACAATCAGGACAGACAAAGTCGTCAGGCAGGTCTGCGAACAAAAAGCCTGGCGGGTAACCCTCGTGGTCATCGCCTAGACTTTCATCATAGGTGTAGCCACATCCTGGGCATTGATAACGATTGCTGGCATCAGGCATCGGCGTGACCATATTTCGCCTGGATTGCGGCCAGGCTGTCAGGGTTGATATTGACCTTGCTCAAATCACCTTGGATATGGGGTAGGGCCATCAGGCGCGAGTCCATCATCTTGAACCACAGGGCTGGCAAGTAAGCGATAACATACATGCCGTAGTAGCCACTGGGCAGGCTGGGCAAGTCCGGAAAATCCCGCAGACTCTGGTATCGCCGAGTGGGATTGGCATGGTGGTCAGAGTGCCGCTGCAAATGAAACAACAATAGATTCGAGTATTTGTGATTGGCGTTCCAGCTATGATGGGGTTGGCACCGCTCATACTTGCCATCGGCCTGCTGGGCTCGAAGCAAGCCGTAATGCTCGATATAGTTGGCGCTCGTCAGCACCCACCATGAAAAGAAATTGTGAATAATTAAAAATGGCAACATGATCCAGCCGAAGGTGGCGATCAAACCAACTTGTAGAACCACGGTAATCATATAGCTCTGCAACACCTCATTGTGAATACTCCACACAGGCACGCCTTTTCGGCAGAGTCGCTCATGTTCCAGCATCCAGGCGCGGTGGAAGGCGCCGGGTATTTCGCGGCGAGCGAACTGGTAGATGCTTTCGCCCATGCGAGCACTGGCGGGATCATCCGGCGTGGCCACATCGCGATGATGGCCGCGATTGTGTTCGATCCAGAAGTGACCGTAAGCCGGTACCGCCAACACGATTTTTGCCAGCCAAGTTTCAACCTTGGTTCGCTTATGCCCCAATTCGTGGCCAGTATTGATGGCGAAGCCGTCAGCAAAACCAAGGGCCACAGTCAGCGCGATAAAGCCCCACCAAGTCAAGCTGTGAGTCCCGACCCAAATCGCGACCGCCAAAAAAGTGATGTAGTGTGCCGGCACTGTCAGGTAGGTTAGCCACCGGTAATAGGTATCTTCTTCTAGTTGTGGCACTAAAATTTCCGGTGGGTTGTTTTCATCTTCACCAAACAACCAGTCAAATGCCGGTCCCATGATGAACATCATGCCCAGCGGCACTAACAACCATAGCTCGCTGCCCGTCAGCCAATGACCAACAATGCCAAACAGGGGGATCAATGGATTCACCAGCGACAAAAGCCACCACCAGCGTTTCTGGTCTGTGTAGGTGACAGTGCCCTGATCCGCGGTATCGATGCTATAGGTTGTCATGGCAATATCCTTGAACTCATTCTGCTGCGATTCGGTGTAGTAATAACCTGCAGATCTCGGCGCCATGGGTGTTTTGTAAAAAGTGGCTGGCGTCACTGATGGGATCAAAACTGGCGTTCATCTGCGTAGCCCAGTTCCGGCCCCAGGCTTGGGTAAAAATATCATCCTCACAGCCCCAAATAAAGTGAACCGGTTTGCGCCAGTTCAGCAATATTTGATAATGAAGATGCTGCGCGGTGGCGTTGCCTTGGTCAGGATTGTCCAGCGGTATGGACAAGGGGAAGCGCCGTAAACCATTGTAGGCCGCATCGTCGAGATTCTTGAAGGGTGCGCCAAAACCTTTGTAGATAGTGGCGGCATTGCCGGTAAGCGCAGGCTCGGTGCCCTGAACAATGGCCCCGATCATCTCGGCGGGTGTGGCTAAACCGGCAGAGAGCACCATTAGGGCGGCCACATTTGGGGTCTGGCGAGCAAAGATGCCGCCGTCATGCCAGTTTTTGTTCCAGTTTTTGATAGCGTCGGAGTACTCATAGGCCGGATGATCAAGCCAGGTATTCATGATGGTCAATCGATCAAAGCGGGTGGGCATCATCGCCGCTTGGGCCAAGCCGATTGGCCCGCCCCAGTCCTGACAGACAAGTGTAATATGTTGCAGGTCGAGGGCATTGATCAGGCTCGTCAGCACCTCTGTGTGCCGAGCGATGGTGTACCAGTGAATGTCAGTGGGCTTGTCCGATTTACCAAAACCCAAGTGGTCAGGCGCGATACAGCGATAGCCCGCCTTGACCAGTAGCGGAATCATGTGTCGATATAAATAGCTCCAGGTGGGCATGCCGTGCACGAGTAATATGACGGGTCCGTCTTTCGGGCCTTCATCGAGATAATGTAGGCGCAGGTCTTGCCACGAGTGATAGTTTGCGCTGAAGGGAAAGTCAGCCAAGCCCGCAAAATTTTGTTCAGGTGTGCGTATAAAGTCGGTCATGACAACGGTTTCGAGAGTCGTTTGTTGGCAACGATCTTCCCAGCTCAATGGTTGGGAAGCAAGGCCGGTGAATCGCAGGCTGACCTGAGCGTAACAGGGGTGTGGATAGGGTGGAGATAGCGTAGGCGTTGCTAGAGAATTCTTGATGGAGTAGGTTGAACACCGAAACGATCACTCGAAGGTATTAATGCCATGCCCCTGAACACCCGTATGCTCGGTGAACAAACGCCCCCTGTTCGGCATGAAGTGGATGCCCGTTGGCTGATGGCGTATGCCGCCGGCATTGATGACTTGAACCGACGTTATATGGATACCACGCAAGGGCGAGTGATCGGCCATCCCTTGTTCCCAGTGTGCCTTGAATGGCCGGCTATTTTGGACAGCCGCGCACTGCCCGGTTCAGAAAGTCAGACAGCCGCCGAACGAGCCCGAGGGGTGCATGCGGCTCACGATCTGCATATCTATCAGCCCATTCTGGCCGACGAGACCTATGAGAC
>JABMOJ010000033.1 GCA_013204195.1 SAR86 cluster bacterium | reverse complement strand
CTATTAGTGTGGCCATTGATTTCAACAAGGTGCGCGACAATGTGCAAAAACAGACCGACCGGCATATTGAGGCGCTGACCAGCCGCCTAAAGATCACTGGCGCGCACGCACATTCCCGCGAAGGCGAACCGGCTAACGTCATCACGGCCTTATGTCACTCGC
This sequence comes from SAR86 cluster bacterium, assembly GCA_013204195.1. Taxonomy (GTDB): domain Bacteria; phylum Pseudomonadota; class Gammaproteobacteria; order Pseudomonadales; family Azotimanducaceae; genus UBA4582. The sequence continues at coordinate 2,335 of JABMOJ010000033.1, read as the reverse complement.
TGGATGCTCAGGTACTGGTTGTGGGCACGGCGCAGAACACCGGGCCGAAAATGATACTGCTGAGCAGATACTTCAGCAGGCACGCTGTGATGTTCTGGTGGTTGCCGCCCAACCCGAGCCCCAACTGGAACCCAAGCCCAAGGTTCAGGCTTGAGCCGCAGCAAACCGGCGCTAAATCACCCCAGTATCGTGCAACACCTTAATTTGGGCGCTGTCATAGCCTAATGATTCGAGAATCTGCGCCGAATGCTCACCAATCTCTGGAGCCCGTTTGGGACCCACCTGCTTGATCTGGTCGATCTTAACCGGATGGTTGATCACCCAGGGCAGGCCCATGTCGTCATCTTCGGGCGCAACCACCATGCCATTGAGTTTCAGCATCTCATCGTTCAAGGTTTCCTCTATCACACCCACCCGGTTAGCGTTGATACCCGCTGCCGAAAATCGCGCCAACCAATGCTCAGAGTCGTGCAGACTCAAGACATCCTGTACCAACCGAGCCAGCTCTTCGCCATGCTCAAACCGGCCTTCCGGCGTCGTAAAGCGCTCCTCGCGAATGATGTCAGCCAAGCCAATGGTCTCGAATAAACGCACCACATCTTCCGGCGCGCGCACCATGGTGAACTGCAACCAGCGATCGTCTTGGGTGCGATACAAGGTGGTGGCAAACAGGTGAGTCGCCTTCAACGCGCGATAACTGTCGAACGAGCCGCCGGCGAAGCCGCCTTGAGCAATGCAGGCCATAGACCATAGACCGTTGGCTAACAGCGACGTGTGGACCATGCCGCCCTCACCGGAGCGTTCCCGCTTCAACAAGGCTGTGACAATACCGGCATACAAAGACACTGCCGACGGGTGATCACCCATGCCCGGCAGCGCCTGGGTGGGTGCCGCACCGGGAGCGCGCACCAAGTCCATCAGACCGGTTCGGGCCCAGTAGGCCACCAAGTCAAAACCCTCCATGTCCTTGTCGGGACCAGTCTCACCATAGGCCGTCAGCGAGGCATAGATCATCGATGGATTCAGCGGCTTGAGATCCTCGTAATTGAGTTGTAAGGCACGCCGCATGGGAAGTGGATGATTGGTAATGTAGACATCGCATTCGGCAATCAGCTGATGCAGGATAGTCATGCCCGCCTCAGTCTTTAAGTTGAGCGCGAGGCTACGCTTGTTTCTGCCGTCCATCTGCCACATATAGTTACTGTCAGCCACAGGAGTGTTCGCCGCCGCCGACAACTGCCGATACTGATCACCCACACCGGGCATCTCGATTTTGATGACATCGGCGCCAAAGTCAGCGAGCATCGTTGCTGCCACGGGACCGGCAATCCAGCTACCAACATCCAGGACCTTGAGTCCGGCAAATAAAAACGCTTCACTCATACTGTGGATTCTCCTTAAGTTTTGGCTATGGCTTTAAAAAATTGTTCTAAGAATCGTTCTAGCAATCGTTTTGGACATCGTTCGTTGCACCTGCAGCTTGAGCCACCTGCAGAAAGTCGAGTTCATCCTCGCCTGCTACCGCCGCGACACTTATACCACCGTTGGCGTACCCACCGTCGACTGGCCGCGGGTATGCCAAAGAATCACCACCATGGCGAGCAACAACGGTACGCAAACGTACAACAGCGCGTGCCAACCATAGGACAATAGAATGTAGCCTGAACCCAGCGCGGCCATGGCCTGCAGCGAAAAGATCAGAAAGTCATTGAGCGCCTGTACCTTGAACCGCTCTGCTGGCTGATAGGTGCTGGTTAGCAGGGTCGTGCCGCCCAGGAACAGAAAGTTCCAGCCAATGCCCAGTAGCACTAACGATATCCAATAGTGCAGCAAATGGCGATCAACATAAGCGACACACAAGCAGGCGACCATCAGCAGCAGCCCCAGCAAGATCACACGTGTCGGCCCGACGCGATCGATCAGCAGGCCACTGAACAGTGAGGGCAGGAACATTGCCATGACATGGCTTTGGATCACCCAGGTGGTGTCGCTGAGATTGAAATGGTCGATCTGGTGCATGCTCACCGGCGTGGCAGTCATAATCAGACTCATCATCGCGTAGGCCACCGCACCCGCGCTGGCGGCCAGCAGAAAGGCTGGTTGCGCCATAATTCTAGGCAGCGGGCGCTGCGGTGCATCGATAGCTTTAATTTCCAAGGGCACATTTTCGTAAAACGCCAGGACCAACACGCTGATGCTCATGAGCAGGCTCATGCCCATAAAGGAGCCGCTGAATTCACCCCATTCAGACCAATTGTGCAACCGCTCGGCCACCCAGGGCCCCAGCCACGCCGCCGCTACGCCAGCCAACATGAGAATAGACAAAGAGCGGCCT
>JABMOJ010000434.1 GCA_013204195.1 SAR86 cluster bacterium | reverse complement strand
CGACCCACAGGGCCACGGGCTGGCTATAGCGAAGGCCTATGCTGCCGGTACCGGTGGTCATAAGGCCGGTGTCTTGATGTCGTCCTTTATTGCTGAGGTCAAGTCTGACCTGATGGGCGAGCAAACTATTTTGTGTGGCATGCTCCAAACCGGTTCACTGCTGTGTTTCGACAAGATGGTCGCCCAGGGTATAGCGCCGGGTTATGCGTCGAAATTGGTGCAGTACGGTTGGGAGACGGTCACTGAAGCGCTCAAGTATGGTGGCGTGACGAACATGCTGGATCGCTTGTCAAATCCAGCAAAGATCAAAGCCTTTGATTTAGCGGCTGAACTCAAAAATATTATGCGGCCTTTGTACCACAAGCACATGGACGACATCATGAGCGGTGCCTTTTCCTCGGGCATGATGCAAGATTGGGCCAACGATGATGTAAATTTGTTGGGCTGGCGTAAAGAAACCGGTGAGTCTGCATTCGAGAATGCGACTAACACTGATGAAGAAATCAGCGAGCAAGAATATTTCGATCACGGTATCCTGATGGTTGCGATGGTCAAGGCCGGTGTGGAATTGGCTTATGAGACCATGACAGCCGCTGGTATTAAGGCTGAGTCGGCTTACTATGAATCTCTGCATGAGACGCCACTGATTGCCAACACGATCGCTCGAAAGAAATTGTACGAGATGAACAGTACTATTTCCGATACGGCTGAATACGGCTGCTACTTATACAATCACGCTTGCTTACCTTTGTTGGCAGATTTCATGACAGGGATGAATACCGATGTCATCGGTCATGGGTTAAGCCTTAAAGATACCGGTGTTGATAACCAACGCCTTATCGAAGTTAACGCTGCTCTGCGAAGCCACAGCGTTGAAAAGATCGGTCAGACCTTGCGCGGCTATATGAGCGCCATGAAAAAAATAGTCTAGTGCGGACGCCAGGTCGCGACAGCTGATGGATACCATTTGCGTGCAGCAGTGCACGGCGAAATTCAATGCTGATTTTGTGCTGGACGCGATCAACTGGAGCATAGAACCGGGCCAGTGTTGGGCGATTCTCGGGCCCAATGGCGCGGGTAAGTCTGCGTTAGGTGCCTTGTTGGCTGGTGAGGGTGAGATTCAGTCTGGCACGCTAACGGGTGTGCCCGGTAGAGTGAGTCTTGTTTCGCTGGAAGCGCAGGCGAGACTCATTCAGGCAGAACGTGATAAGGACGACAGCGACATCACTGATGTGGTGTTTGCCGGCACCCCCCTGCAAGAGATGCTCGACGAGTCCTGCGTCGATCCCGTGCTGCAGGCTAAGCTTGTTCGGCGATTCGATCTAACGCATTTGTTGGCGCGGAGTTTTCGTCAATTGTCGACGGGCGAAACCCGCAAGTTCATGCTGGTTCAGGCGCTCGCCAGTCATCCAGAGCTGCTGATTCTCGATGAACCCTTCGACGGTCTTGATGTTAAGGCGGTGGAGATCCTGCGTGAATGTCTGGCTGAGCAGATGACTTCGACGTCGTTATTATTTATTTTGAATCGTTTTGATGAGATCCCAGACTTCGTCACGGATATGGCGCTATTGCAGCAAGGCGCACTGGTCCAACAGATTGCCGCTGACGATCTGCCAGCGGTGGCGCAACTGGCACAACTGCTGCATCTGCAGGCCAGTGAGTTGCAGCTACCTGAGCGGGAAACTGCTGTCGAAGAGGTGGCGCTGAATCCCGATCAGCCCCTGGTCGAGATACGCGATGCCCGCATAGCCTATGGTGATCACCTGGTGTTTGAACACCTCGACTGGCGTATTGAGCCAGGGCAGCACTGGCAACTATCGGGCCCCAATGGCAGTGGTAAAACCTGCTTGCTGAACTTGATCACCGGCGATAATCCCCAGTGCTATAATAACGACATTTTTGTGTTTGGTTATCAGCGTGGCCAGGGTGAGAGTATCTGGGATATTAAGCAGCACATCGGCTACGTCTCATCAGGTTTGCAATGGGACTATCGCGTCAGCGTCAGTGTTCAGAATGTGGTACTCTCCGGTTTTTACGACAGCATCGGATTGTACCAGACCGCATCGGACCGTCAGCTAGAGATTGCACGTCAGTGGCTCGCGTTGTTGGGGATGACCCAGCGTGCAAGTGCATCGTTTCAGCAACTGTCCTTTGGTGATCAGCGCCTACTGTTGATCGCCCGAGCGATGGTCAAACATCCGCCGCTGTTAATTCTCGATGAGCCTTGCCTGGGGCTGGACGATATGAATCGGCAACTTGTGCTGGCGCTGATTGAGAAGATTTGTGCCGAGTCTGAAACGGCGGTGGTCTATGTGAATCACCACGCAAGCGACCGGATCAAGGGAATCAACCATTACCTGGCCCTCGATCACCGCGGTTGACGTAGATGTCTGGCCTGACGGCCTGCTACTAAACTAATCATTGTTGGAAACGAGACCCATGCCTACTCAAACGCCAGGTTTTCCTCTGGTCTTCGCTAAACGCATCTTGCTGTTCTCGCTGGTTGCTGTAGGCATGGGACAGACGGTGTTGTTTGCCATTCTGGCGCCGTTGGGTCGAGAAATCGGTTTGAGTGTGATTCAAATTGGCGCGATTATTTCAGCATCGTCAGTGACGGTCTTTCTCTGCATGCCGATCTGGGGTCGAGCCAGTGATCGCTGGGGACGTAAGCGGATTATCCTGGTGGGCCTGTTTGGTTATAGCCTGGGAACTGTGGTCTTTGCCGCGGTATTCAAATCAGCAATGATCGGGCTATTTCCACCGATGATGGCGTTTATCGCCTTGGTGGTGTCGCGTATGGCCCATGCCTCAGTGATGTCGGCGACCATGCCTGCCGCCAGTGCCTATATGGCGGATATTACTGATATCGCGACTCGCACCAAAGGTATGGGTGCTGTGGGTGCGGCGAATAATTTAGGCGCGATCCTCGGGCCCGCATTGGGCGGTGGTCTAGCTATTTTTTCGTTGCTGACACCACTGTGGTTTTCTGCCGCCATTACGCTGGTAACCGCCGTGATTGTCCTGGTTTACTTGCCTGATGTGCCGCGACAGGTGTTTACCCGGAAGCCCGTGAAGATGAAGCGCACAGACCCTCGCATCATGCCCTTCATGATCGTTGGGGTATTGATGTTTATGGGCTTTGCGATTGTTCAGCAAACCATGGCTTTTCGGTTTCAGGATGTGCTGTCTTTAACCGCGGTTCAGACGGCTCGAACCTTTGGTTTGGGTATGATGCTATCGGCGGCGGCATCGTTGTTCTCGCAGGCTATTTTGGTTCAGCGCCTGGATATCAGGCCCTTCAATTTGTTGCGCATCGCCATGCCCTTACTGATTCTGGCGTTTAGTATTATGGCGTTGGCTGAATCCAGAACGCTGTTGTTAGGGGCCATGACGTTGTTGGGTCTGGGTATGGGGCTGGCTGGGCCAGGGTTTATGGCGGGCGCATCCTTGGCAGTGGGCGCCGAAGAGCAAGGCGCTGTGGCCGGTGTTGCCGGATCCTGTGGGCCCTTGGGATTTACCATCGGGCCGATTTTGGGCACGGTTTTGTATTCCATTCAGCCGGAATATCCGTATATATTTACGCTGCTGGTGTACTTGCCGTTATTGGTTTTTGTGATGTGGCATAAGGATAAGATTTAGTTGGGTTGATGGTTTGTTGATGGTTGGTTGGTGTTTCGCGGTGGAAGATATTTGGCGGATTCGGAGTGGCCTCTGAGCGGTTCGCTGCGCGAAACACTCAGAGGCCTGCACGTTTTCGCCTGGGGCGAAACTCGCGCAGTATCTAGCCTTTGCCTTTGGTTTTGTTCTTGTGCTTGCCGGCGTTCTTTTCGATAAAATCATAGACCATGCCCGCGATATCTTTGCCGGTAGCTGTCTCAATGCCTTCGAGGCCCGGCGAAGAGTTCACTTCCATGATCAATGGACCGCGATCCGAGCGCAGAATATCGACGCCGCACATATTAAGCCCCATGGTGGAGGCTGCTTTGATGGCTGTGCGCCGCTCGGCGGCGCTGAGTTTGACGAGTTGAGCTGTGCCACCACGATGCAGGTTGGAACGAAATTCTCCCGGCGCAGCTCGGCGTTCCATCGCGGCGATGACCTTGTCGCCGACCACGAAGCAGCGGATGTCCGAGCCCTTCGATTCCTTGATGAATTCCTGGACGAGAATATTAGCGTTTAACCCCATAAAGGCTTCGATAACACTGGCCGCAGCTTTTTTAGTTTCAGCCAGTACGACACCAATGCCTTGAGTGCCTTCCAGTAATTTGATCACCACGGGGGCGCCGCCGACCTCTCTGATCAGCGCGTCAGTGCTGTCCGTGTTATGGGCATAGGCGGTGATGGGGATGCCGATTTTTTTGCGCGATAGTAATTGCAACGAGCGCAACTTGTCTCGTGAGCGGGAAATTGCCACCGACTCGTTAACACTATAGACGCCCATCATCTCAAATTGCCGCAGAACGGCGGTACCATAAGACGTCACCGATGCCCCAATGCGGGGAATGACCGCGTCAAAGTCATCAGCGCCGAACTCTTCGTTGCGATAGTGCAGTGTTGGTTTTTCCGAAGTGATATCCATGAAGCATTTAAGATGATCTAGTACGCGCACCTCGTGGCCGCGAGCGACCCCTGCCTCGATCAGACGACGGGTAGAGTAGAGTTTTTTGTTCCGTGACAGTATGGCAATGCGCAATAGGGGCCTCTCAATGATGGAAAAACGGACTTAGATCTGCTGCCGACAGGCTTCCTCGGCGATGAGCTAAGCCAGTATTCTACCATGATAGTTCGCTCAGGAAGCGATCAGAATATTCTGACCTGCAATTGGGCTTGATCGACCGGCGGCGCTGACAGCTCGCGCAGGGTTTGATTTTGGGTGATCGCACCAGCAATTACCCCAAATGAGTTATTGGCGATCAGCAACAAGTATGTTTTATTCAAACCTGAGACGGACATTGGAGAATTGAGTATGCGACTGAAAGATAAAGTCATCGTCATCACAGGCGGCGCTGGTGAGCTAGGCTCGACCATGGCGAGTCGGTTCCTGGCGGAGGGTGCCAGCGTGCTGTTAGCTGACTTAGATAGGCTGGCGTTGGAGGCAGCGTCGGCGAGACTCGGCGGCGAACGCATCGCCTTGTGTGTGGCTGATGTCGGTGAAGAGGCGGACAACGCGCGCATCATTGAAGAGGCGGAAGCGGCCTTTGGTGGGGTTGATGTGTTTGTCGCCAATGCCGGGATTGAGGGGAAAATGGGTCCGATTTCGACGCAGTTGGCTGAAGATTTTGATCAGGTCATGCGGGTCAATGTTCGTGGTCCGTTCTTGGGTGTCAAATATGCGATGCCCGCCATCGCTCGCCGGGGTGGCGGCAGTATCATTATTTTGTCGTCTATCGCTGGCGTCACTGGTGGGAGTGGGGTTGCTCCCTATTCCATCAGCAAGCACGCGGTAATTGGTTTGATGCGCAGCGCCGCCATGGAAGGCGCGCCGGATCGCGTGCGGGTTAATACCATCAATCCGGCGCCAATGGTGGGTCGCATGATTCGATCTATCGAAGAAGGGCTTAGCCCGGGGCACGCAGATGAAATGCGGGCCGCCTATGTCGCCAACTCGATACCGATGGGGCGTTATGCGAATTTCGAGGATATGTCGGGGTTATTGGTGCTGCTCGCCAGTGATGAAAGTAGTTTCCTCACTGGCAGTGTTTATATGGCCGATGGCGGTATGAGCGCACGTTAGTGACGTGCTGCTATTTTCTGGTGATGAAGTAGATGCCCAGAATGAAACTCACGGCACCGGCGATATAGCACATGATGACCTCATCGGTGTCAGCGCCTGTCACCATGCTTGAAATCTGTGAGCTCAATGAGCCTGATAATTGATAGGCCCAGTATTCCAGACCGAGTCCGATAAACGCCAGAGCGATACCAATGAGTTGCAGAGAGGTTGGAGAACGGCTGGCCATGTGTGTTCCTTTTGAAGTGCGGGCGAAAAAAATCCAGTTGGCGCCGTCGGCGCGCAACTGGAAATCACTGACGAAAAAGGCTAGCTGTCTTTGCGGCTGGATTTTTTCTCTTTCTTGGCTTCGCGTTTTTCCTTCAAAGTTTTATCTGATTTTTTCTTAACCATTTTTTTTGCGTCTTGACCTTTCGACATATCGTGCTCCGTTTAACAGGTGAACCCAAAACCTTGAGTATTGTATGGCGAATTTCGATGCAAGTAATCAACTCCTGAAAGTAAATTTTTGATATTCGTCTGAATGAGGCATTCACTTCGCCGTTGCGGATCGTCAGACGGGTTTACATTGGATTGGGGAGTCTGGAGCAAGGCTTTCTGCGTGGCTTGGGTCCATTGAGTTTCACGGTTAACTGTATTAATGTTAGGCATTAATGTGCGGGTTGGCCGCCATCTTTCATTGCCCGGAAGTCACCATGAAGAAATTCGCTATCGTTGTTGTCATATTGCTGGTCACCGGCTATCTCGGTTGGCAGAACCGCGTCGATATCCTGGTTTGGGGTGCACCCAAGTTGACGCTCCTGATGAATCCTGTTTTGGCCAATGTCCCGACACAATGGACTCAGGGGCCGGCCATCGCAGCACTACCGGCTAATGAACGGCAACCCAATATTATCCTGATTCTGGTGGATGACATGGGGTTTAATGACATCTCGCTGTATAACGGTGGTGCAGCCGATGGGAGCCTGCAAACGCCGAACATCGATGGCCTGGCCAGGCAAGGTGTGACCTTCGACAATGGCTATGCCGCTAACGCCGTTTGCGCGCCGTCCCGCGCGTCGTTGCTCACAGGCCGCTATTCCACACGGTTCGGTTTCGAGTTCACGCCGATTCCCAAGGTGGGCCCGCGTATCTTTCAATGGATGGATGATCTCAATCCGTCGGTGTTGCCGCTTGATATTGATATGGTCGCGGCGGCTGAGCTGCCGAGTATGCAGGAACAGGGCGTCCCCACTGAAGAAATTACCATCGCTGAGACGTTGAAAGGTGCTGGTTACTACACCGCGCATATCGGCAAATGGCATTTAGGTGCGACCAATGGCATGCGACCGGAAGACCAAGGCTTTGATGACAGCCTTTATATGAGTGGCGTGCTGTATCTGCCGGAAGATGATCCGCGGGTTGTTAATGCCAAGGTGGATGATCAGATCGATAAAATGGTCTGGGCTTTCGGTGAGTATAGCGCGCAGTTTAACGGCGGGCCGAAGTTTGAACCCAATGGTTACCTGACGGATTACTATACCGATGAGGCGGTTAAGGTGATCGATGCTAATCGTAATCAGCCGTTCTTTTTGTATCTTGCTCAATGGGGGGTTCACAATCCTCTGCAAGCAAAACGCGAAGACTATGATGCGTTAGCGCATATTCAAGACCCCAGGTTAAGAGTCTATGCCAGCATGATCCGTGCGCTAGACCGTAGTGTTGCGCAAATCACCGAAGCCCTCGAACGCAATGGCATTGCTGATAATACGTTGATTGTGTTTACCAGTGATAATGGTGGTGCTGGCTATATCGGTTTGGCTGACGTGAATAAACCCTATCGTGGCTGGAAGTTGACGCATTTTGAAGGTGGGACTCATGTGCCGTATATGGCCAAGTGGCCCGCAAAGATAGCCGCAGGCAGCGAGATGCAGGCGCCGATTCATCACGTTGACCTGTTTCATACCTTTGCCGCGGCGGCTGGCGCGGCGATTCCCACAGATCGGCAACTCGATGGTGTGAATTTGTTGCCCTATATTCGCAATGAAGTGCAGGGTAACCCGCATGAGACCTTATTTTGGCGCCAAGGTCACCATCAGGCGGTGCTTCACCAGGGCTGGAAAATGGTGCGCGCTGACCGGCCTGATAAACGCTGGTTGTTTAACCTGGCGGAGGATCCCACCGAGCAAAATAATCTGGCAGCGGCTAATCCTGAACAGGTAGCGCTGCTCGAAGGTCTGTTGGCGGCGCATAATGCCGAGCAGATTGAACCCCTGTGGCCCAGTGTGCTCGATGCGCCACAGCTGATCGACAAGGATGGCTCAAAAACTCACGAAGCAGGTGATGAGTATATTTATTGGCCCAACTGACCTGGCGTCAGGCGTGCTGAGAGTAGCCTGATATAAATCAAGATGGCGGTGTTAATTCGCGACTAGATTAAGGCTTTCTCTGGCGCCAGTTGCGCCGTCAATGGTTTGGGTCGCATAGCTGGCTATCATCGTCGAGATGGCGGGGGCGGTTGTGAAAGGAGGCGACATCATGGCTAGAACAGGGGTTAAAACTTGGGCTGGAAATCTTATTGGCGCTGCGATTTTGCATAGGATGAGCAAGATCAGGCGGGTACCTATTTGGATGCTGTTGAGCCTGCTGGTGAGTTGCGCCGGGCAGGGCCAACATGCGCAGACGGGCACGGTGATTGGCGGGCTACTGGGGGGGGTGCTGGGCTCTCAAGTTGGCGATGGACGAGGCCGTACGGCAGCGATCATTGCCGGTACGCTGATCGGTACCGCGGTGGGGGGTTCTATCGGTCAATCCATGGATGAAGTTGATCGGCAGAAAGTGGTGATGAGCCTGGAGAATGTCAGAACGGGCGTTCCGACACGCTGGCAGAACCCCGACTCAGGTAACGCCTATGCGGTCGTGCCGACGCGTACCTGGACATCCAATTCGGGTCCTTGTCGCGAATATACGATCGATGCCAGGGTGGCTGGTCAAGAGGATTCGGTTTACGGCACCGCCTGCCGGCAGGCTGACGGTAGTTGGAAAGTGCAGAACTGATGGATCTTGGTGAGTTGACGTCTTGATTGCGTAACACACCGCGGCTAACCACAGTGCTCCAGGCAAGTCGGCACCGGGTTCAGTTGTAGCCGTTGGGTTCAAAGGGCTGCAACTTTGCCAGCCATAACGACAGCAGCGTCTTCAGGTCCTCAGTAGGATCGTAGCCCGGTTGATCCAGAGGCTCAAGAAGATCGACAATCTCAAATTCAAATACAGCCTCACCATGTTCAATCCAGTCAGCCTGTAAGCCTTTGATTCGCTCATTTCGGGTTTTAAGGCTCATGCGGTGTCGATTGAACCTCGCTCGAATATCCTTGCTGACAGCGATGTAGCTTTTGTTGTTCACAGCGTTGCGTATCCGGTACACACCCATCGTTTTCGGGGCGAGTTTGTACTCTAGGATGAGTTCTTTTCTGGTCTTCATGTCGGTGGTGCTCCTGGTGCTACTAGTGATGAGTTTAGCGCAACTGAATGTGCTATGTGGTAGGCGGAGTGTGGCGAGTTATGTTGAAGACGCGAGGTGGTTGCTGAATGCTACTTTGGTGGATGTTGCCGCCAGAAACCGCGAGCGATTGTCTGTATGTTTTGAACATGGTGAGGTAATATGCGAAACATCGCGGTATTCTCTTGCCAAAAGATACTTGCCCGCTAATCGTCGCAGGCAGGTTCTTGGCAAAGGTTATTGTCTGTTTGATTATGTTGGTGCAACGACAACACTTGCACCCTCAAATTTTATTATTTTCTGCTGAGTTCAGTCTAGGTGATTAGATCGCGAATCCTTTACGTTTAAGAGTTTGATGTTGATTCAGATGTCTGGTGTCATTTCCAAAATTGTATGCAAAACGAGCATTGTTATTGTTGCGTGCTTGGTGTCACTTTCGGCGGCAGCGAAAATTGTTCCCGATGCGGGCTCTGTCCAGCGTGAGGTTAATCTCCCCCCTGTTGTCTTATCCCCCAAGTTACAGTCAACCTTAGCCCTCGAGGCGAAAGTGCTGCCAGGTGATCCTGGTGCGCTAATTTATGTTAGCGAGTTTATTGTGACAGGCGTTAATCTGATATCAAGCGCGGCGGTCACCGAGGCGCTGGCACCCTGGCTTGGTAGGGAATTGTATTTTTCAGAGCTTCAGGTAGCGCTGGAATCAATTGATTTGTTATACGCCAACAAGGGTTGGTTAGCCAGAGCGCAACTCCCGGTGCAAGATATTATCGACGGCCGTGTTTTTGTCGAGGTCATCGAGGCGCGCCTGGGGCGCCTCGAAATTGAAGCGAATGACCAATTCCCTATCTCCTCCAAGCGGGTCTTTAATACGCTCTTGGCGTATATAGAGGCCAGTAAATCGCTCAACCTTGATCGCCTGAGCCAGGGGTTGAATCTGCTCAATGACTTGCCCGGGGTAGAACTACAAGCCTCGTTAGCTTCGGGTGAGGAATCTGGTGATGTCGACGTTTTACTTTCTAGTGTAGCTGAATCTCGATTAAATGGTTCGGTTTCGGTTGATAATTGGGGCCACTCGTCGACGGGTACCGAGCGTCTAAGCCTGAATGTTAGCGCCAATAATCCGCGCCACATTGGTGACCAAGGCAGTGTAAATTTAATGACCAGCGAAGCTGTCCGTTACGGTCGATTGGGCTATAGTGTCCCTGTCGGCTACGCCGGCATGCGGCTCTTCCTTGGTGCTTCGCAATTAGATTATAGATTGATAGGTAGTTTCGCCATTTTGGCAAGCCGAGGCGAAGCCGATACCCTAACGGTTCAGCTATCTAAGCCGATAATGAGTTCAAAAGTAGCGATGGTCAACCTTGCTCTGGCGTACAGCTCTTCTCGTTATCTCAATGAGGCGAACGCCATCGTCATTTCTGAAAAATCGCTGCAAGTATCGACACTGCTATTGAATGGTTACTGGCTAGGAGTCGGCTTGAATGCTGGGCTCACACAGTGGGCATTAGCGCTAAGCGCAGGTACGCTCGATTTAAGTGCGAATCAAGAAAATCAGCTGGCAGATGCCGCAAGCTTACAAAGCGCAGGTAATTTTGAAAAAATGAATTTGTCGGTATCCCACATCAAACCCTTAAGTCAGGCTAGCACAATGATTG
>JABMOJ010000433.1 GCA_013204195.1 SAR86 cluster bacterium | reverse complement strand
GCGCCAGCTTGCGCGGCTTGGCCGGCGGCCTGATCCTCAGCAGTCGCGATCGGCGCACTACCCTGATACAAAACCCCGTGCCAGCATATTGCCGAGCCATCCTCCACCGGCGTGTTAGCAATCAATTCATACATCACTGCGCCACCAAACACTTGTTTTGAAAGCAAAATACCGGGTCCCGTATACCAGGTAGTGGTGTGCAAGTCAGCGCCATATAGTTGCATGAACCCACCTTGGCGTTGAATGTAGACATGGTCCTTAATCTCATTGGCGAAATATTCACTGGGTGCGCCATGGGTCGGACCCAGATGACGTACATCCGCCATGTTATCGAGAATCTCTTGGGGGTGGACCGACAACTCGCCCAAGTGATCAAGACTCCAGCGTACCCACTGCGGGTCATCCCACTCTGGCAGAAAGGGTGCCGCATAATCTGGCTCACGGCCATCGGGGTCAAACCAGGCCATCACACAACCCATATTATCCACCACCGGGTAGGACCGTAGCGCAGCCGACTTGGGGCAGGGACCATCGGAATAGGGAATATCATCGACTTCGCCAGCGGCATTGTAGCGCCAGCCATGATAAGGACATCGAATCGAGTCACCCTCGATTTGGCCACCATTTTTGACAATCATTGCACTGTTGCTCGCCGCAAGATGGGTACCCATATGCGAGCAATAAGCATCTAGCATCACCGGGTTACCGCTCTCGCCACGATACAGCGCCAAATCTTGGCCAAAGAACCGCACGGCCAAGGGGCCGGCATCTAGCTCGTGGCTCTCAGCGACCACAAACCAGCCGCGGGGAAAGGTATTGGGGCCTAACTTATAATCGACGGCTTTTGCCATGATGTCTTACCTCTACATATTAGGCGGGAAAAAATAGTACCCGCTAAAATCATCTTCAATGGCACGCCAAAACCATCGCGTTCTTGCCACGCCGATTCAGGCGTATAGTTTCATCCGGCTTCCAGCCGAATCGTCCACTTGGAGGAGAGTCAAGTGCACCAATAGGCGACTTCTCAACCCTCAAATTTCGCTTCTCGCTTATCCACAAAGGCATCGCGAGCTTCCTGTGAATCGCCATCGGTATAAGCCTCTAGCGTCATGCCTTGCTCCCAACGGTACTTGTCTTCGAGATTACCATCCTCGATACCCGTGAGCGCTTCTTTAGCCAGTTGAATCATCCGTGAACTCTTGCCGGCAATCTTGGCCGCCATGGCCAGGGCAGTACTGCGCAACTCCTCGAGTGGCACCACCCGCTCTACAGCACCCAAACGATAGGCTTCCGCGGCATCAATAAACTCACCGGTAAAATACATATAGCGCACCTTCTGCACGGGAAACATACGCTGCAGGTGGGCACCGCCGCCCAGTGCGCCGCGATCGACTTCGGGCACGCCAAACCGACTGCAGCTTGAAGCAATGATGATATCAGCTGCACCGGCGATACCAATGCCGCCGCCGAGGACAAAACCGTGCAAGGCCACCAGCACCGGTTTGGGATTACGGTGAATCGCCGCAAAGGTATCGTAATTACCCTTGTTCACCGCGACGATTTTAGTGCTGTCAGCCGCCAACTCCTTAATATCAACGCCGGCACAGAAACCTCTACCTTCGGCCCGCAAGACAATGACCCTGACCTGGTCATCTTCGCCTAGACGCTTAATATGGGCAGCAATTGAGGCCCATTCGACACTGGTGAACGCGTTCACCGGCGGCTTGTTAAAAACCATCTCGGCGATGCCATCATTGATACTACATTCAAAGGTCATTAGACCCTCCTTTTAAGTATGAGCTTGTCGGAACCGGCTTGCCGGCGACCATCAAAGTCGACCATCAAAGTCGACTATCAAAGTCGACCAAGCGCATCGAGCGTATCTCTGGCCTGACGCTCAATCTGTTCAATCAACTCGGCGACAGCAGGCAGATCATCGATGGCGCCTGCCACTTGGCCGCTGGGTAAAATCCCCGCATTGGGGTGACCATCGACCATGGCTGCTTGAATCATCATCGGCGCGTTGGCCGCCATCAGTGTTTGGCCAAAACTCAGACCATTTGCCTGCTTCATTTGCCAACCGGCCAGCAGCATCGCCGGTACCGATGCACCGGTAATTCGGCTAAAGGCCAGGCCATTCTTGATAGCCAGCCAGAGCATACCCAGCGCCGAGATGTTCTGCAGATTACGTAAGCAATCATTGTTAATCATCCGTTGAGGAATACCGTCGAGTCGGGTACTGACGATGACTTGCTCTGCTTGAACACGGGTATAGCTCGCCTTGGTGACCTGGGGTACCGGTGATTCCTTGGTCATTAAAAATCGGGTGCCCATCGCGATGCCGGCAGCACCGAAGGCTAGCGCCGCTACCAGACCTTGACCATCTTTATAACCGCCCGCAGCAACCACGGGCACGTTCACCGCCGCCACTACCTGAGGCAGTAAAATCGTACTGGCGACTGCACCGGTATGACCGCCACCCTCACTGCCCTGCACCACCACCGCATCCGCCCCCATCTCAACCGCCTTGACCGCATGCTTCAGGGCGCCGACGGTGGGGATACAAACGATGCCGGCTGCCTTGAGTTTTGTAATCATGGCGCTGGCCGGCGAGCGACTGTAACTGACGGCCTTGACCCGATGTTTAATACAAATATCGATAATCTCTGCAGCGCCAGGCGCATACATATGAAAATTCACCCCAAACGGCTGATCCGTGAGGGCCTTGATGGCGACAATACCCTTCTCAACCTCGGCCGGCGTCATGACCGCGCCCGCCAGGAAACCAAAGCCACCGGCGTTGCAGGTCGCGCTGACCAGTACGGGGTCCGCAACCCAGCCCATGGCGGTCTGAATAATCGGGTAACGACAACCTAACAGGTCGGTTAATGGTGTTTGCATACTGGTGTTCCCTGTAACATGCTGCCTGTAATATTTTTTCTGTAACATTTTTCGTGGCGGCGACAGCGATCTGGCACCCGAGCTTTGCCTAGTGGCCAATGTGCCCACTTCGTGCGCAGCTAGCATCGTCCACTGGGACTATTACCCCCAGGAACAAAAACATTTGCATTAAAATGTTTGTTTTAGGATACTCATTTTGATCAGACAGCACGAGGGCAGTGCTGCACCCTCGGCAGCAGGCCGCCCTACCTCGGTCTGCCACTGCCGGCCACCGACACCATATGAGACCGGCATGGCATCATTCCGAACACCTTTTGATACGGCTATTCAAAGCGTTACCCAGTCGGGCGCGCCCTTCGAAATCGCCCGCGCCAAGTTCGCAGGCATCGAATATCTGCATTATGTCAACGCCCCCACGACGCTGACCGAATTACTGGCGGCTGGTCGCGGCCACGGCGATAAGGAATTTATTGTTTACCAGCAGGAGCGTTGGTCGTTTGCCGAGTTTTACGATCAGGCGGATCGGTTGGCAGCACAACTCACCGATGCTTTCAAGATCAAGCCCGGCGAACGGGTAGCCATCGCTATGCGCAATTACCCTGAGTGGCTCAGTGCTTTTGTCGCAATTACCAGCATCGGCGCTGTTGTTGTGCCCATTAACAGTTGGGGCCAAGCCGCAGAGTTACATCAAAACCTTGCTGACGCTGCGGTGACTTTAGTCATTTGTGATGAGGCTCGACTGAATCTCATCGATCCTACGACCCACCCTATCGCCGCTATCGTCGCTCGTGCGACTCAGACGAACCTGCCTGCTGGCTGTCATCATTTTTCCGAAGTCATCAATCGTCCAGCACCCCATGGCGACAGACCAGACCTGCCGATTATCGACAGCGAAGCGACGGCCATGATCATGTATACCTCAGGCACCTCTGGCGTTCCGAAGGGTGCATTATTCAGTCATCGCAACTGTTGCCAGGCGATCATTAATTTCGAGGCTGTGGGTGCCGCAGTCTACATGACTAACGTGGAAGCTTATACCCAACACGCTGCCCGAGGCGTACCCTCGAAAACCTTGTTAACGGTACCGCTCTTCCATGTTAGCGGCCTGTTAGCCCAGTTTTTGCTCATCCTTCGTGGTGGCAGAACCCTAGTCATGATGTATAAGTGGGACCCCTTCATAGCCTGCCAATTGATCGCTGAAGAGAAAATTTCGGTTGTGATTGCCGCACCCTCGATGCTGCTCGAATTAATCGAAAACGACGAATTTGCGCGGATCGACGCCGACAACATTATCGCGATGAGTGGCGCGGGTGCAGCCACACCACCCAGACTCAGGCAATTGATAGAAACCAAGGTACAATCCGCCCTACCAGGTGCTGGTTGGGGTATGACTGAAACTGGCGCCGCTGGCACTTCCTTCACCGGCCAGTTTATCCAACACAAGCCTGGCTCTTGCGGTTTCCTGAACCCCATCGTCGAGCTACGGTTCTTCGACGACCAAACTAACGAGGTAGCCAAGGGTGAGCCAGGAGAAATCTGGATAAAAAGCCCAACGGTCATCAGCGGCTATTGCAACGCGCCCGATGCCAACCAAGAAGAGTTCACT
>JABMOJ010000432.1 GCA_013204195.1 SAR86 cluster bacterium | reverse complement strand
CGATAAAGCCGCGCGCTTCATGCAAAACTGTGATGCCTTCGATATTCCGATTCTGAGCCTATGCGACACGCCGGGCATCATGGTTGGACCCGAGGCAGAAAAGACCGCCTTGGTGCGCCATGCCGCGCGTATGTTTGTCACCGGCTCGAGTATCACTGTGCCGCTATTTACGATTGTCTTGCGCAAGGGCTATGGGCTCGGCGCTCAGGCAATGGCAGGCGGTGGCTTCAAAGCCTCGATCTTTACGGTGACCTGGCCGACCGGTGAATTCGGTGGCATGGGCCTGGAAGGCGCGGTAAAACTCGGTTACCGCAAGGAGCTTGAGGCCATTGAGGATCCTGACGAGCGTGCTGCAGCGTTTGAGACCCGGGTTGCTTCTATGTATCAACATGGCAAAGCGGTGAATTACGCCACAGCCTTTGAGATTGACGATGTGATAGATCCCGTTGAGTCGCGGCAGTGGATCCTGGCCGGCTTGAAGTCAACGCCCGCAGTCGTTCCCCGCCACGGCAAGAAGCGACCCTTTATCGACACCTGGTAGTCCCGCCGCTGCCATGCTTGAAATGAAAAACGCCCCCGGTTCTCACGAACCGAGGGCGTTAGGCTACAGCCGTCTTTTAATCAGGCAGCAGGTACAAACACTGCCTTGGTTTCGAGGAACTCTTCGAAGCCAAGCTCGCCCCATTCACGGCCGTTACCCGATTGCTTGTAGCCACCGAAGGGAGCATTGAAGTCAGGTCCCGATCCATTGATATGAACGTTACCGGTACGAATTTGCGCAGCCACGGCCAGCGCATGCTCGACACTTCCCGACTGAACATAACCAGACAGACCATAAGGCGAATCATTGGCAATACCAATCGCCTCAGCTTCGGTGTCGTAAGGCAAAATAGTCAGCACTGGGCCAAAGATTTCTTCTTGCGCAATCGTCATGTCGTTAGTGACATCACCAAAGATAGTGGGTTTGACATAGTAGCCCGCGTTCAGACCATCAGGACGTCCTGTACCACCGGCGACCAGCGTCGCACCTTCATCTATGCCCTTCTGAATTAGAGTCTGGATCTTGTCCCACTGAATTTCACTGACAACCGGACCGATCACCGTGCCTTCAGCAAACGGGTCGCCCGCTTTGACAGTATCCGCAGTCGCCTTGGCAATTTGCAGGGCCTGGCCGTGCTTGGCCCTGGGTACGAGCATTCTGGTCGGGGCGTTACATGACTGACCTGAATTGGTAAACACTTGGGACACGCCACTTGAAACCGCTTTCTGCAGATCAGCATCATCGAGCACGATATTGGCCGACTTGCCGCCCAACTCTTGCGCCACACGCTTGACGGTATCCGCCGCCGCTTTGGCCACTAGGATACCGGCACGGGTGGAGCCAGTGAATGACATCATGGCGACATCCGGGTGGGCCGACATCACCGCACCCACAGCAGGACCGTCACCATTCACCAGGTTGAAAACACCCTTGGGCACACCCGCTGAATGCAGGATTTCAGCCAAGATAATGGCATTCACTGGCGCCACTTCACTGGGCTTTAGCACCATGGTGCAACCTGCAGCCAACGCTGGCGCAACCTTGCAGGTGATCTGGTTAATGGGCCAGTTCCATGGCGTAATCAGACCACAAACACCAATAGGCTCTTTGCGTAACCGGTAAGCACCCTTTTTGGTTTCCCATTCGTAATTTTTTAAAATGTTCATAGTGGTTGCAATGTGGGCCTGACCCGTCGCTGCCTGAGCAGCCTTGGACAACCAGATGGGGGCGCCCATTTCAGTTGAAATCGCCGCGGCAATTTCGTCATAACGCTTCGTGTATTCGGCCAGAATCGCGCCGAACAACTCAAGCCGCTCCGCGACAGTCGCGCGCGAATAGCTCTCAAAGGCAACCTTGGCTGCAGCCACGGCCTTCTCAACGTCGGCGGCGCTGCCCATGCTAATTTTCGCAAACGCTTCTTCGGTTGCAGGATTGATCACGTCCAGGGTAGCCGGCTTAGCGGGATCTACCCACTCGCCATTGATATAGAACTTCAGATATTCTTGCATGCTTTCTCTCTTTTCAGGGTGGATTCTGGTTGGGTTCTGGTTGGGTTCTGGTTGGGTTCTGGTTGGGTTCTGGTTTAATTCTGGTTAGATTCCCGGTATCAGGATCTGTTGAGTCTCTGGATTGCTCAACCTACAAATTCGTTCGGGGTCTGTCAAGGCGCAGTACTGGCGGCACGAGATTGCAGGCCTTTCTGCCGTAAGCGCCATTGCAATACATCAATACGATCCTGGCCGAAGAACGGCTCACCCTCAAAGGCACAGGTGGGTACGCCCCAGTGACCGGACTGAGCATGCGCATCCTGGTTGGCTAGATTCACAGACTCCAATCTCAGCGTCTCGGCATCGACAATAGCATCCATCGTGGTCAGGTCTAAGCCGGCTCGGTCAGTCGCCTCGGCCAGCAGCTCACCCGCCTGCCAGTTTCGAGTACCACCCCAAATCAAACTCGAAACCTCATCGGCAAATTCAATGCCGCGACCCGCTTCTGCTGCGACAATGCCCAGACGAGTCAATCGATAAATATAGATCTGGTCCTCCGCCGTACGACGTCGACCTTGTTCGTCCTGATATTGTTTGACGGGATCGGGGCTTGGCCAGCGAAAGGGGATATTTAAGAATTCAGCGCAACGATGCACATCAGTCATCAAATAACCGGGCCATAGCGGATCCACAGACAAAAAGAAATTTGGCGTGCGAATCGCAATAGGATAGACCGGGCGAAAATTCACCGTGACTTCGAACTGCTCCTGCAAGGCCCGCAGTCGCGGCGTTGCCAAGTAGGACCAGGGACTGCGAAATGACCAAAATAGATCGACCTGAAGATCAGCCATTGATTAATGTCCGTTCACCAAAAGCCTGAGTCTAACAAGATTTAGGGTTCGGAGTAAGGTGACGGGCCTCCACCACTCGGCAAATTTTTTTGCCAAGATCTCATATCTAAAGCCCGTAACGACAACCTTCAATTGTCGAACCACTTGGTCTCACTTAGCAATCCTGCACTATGGCTAGACCAAGCGCCAAACTCAAAGAAGGCTCGATTCGAACACCCCGGCGCCGCGAATTCTTTTATTGCTAGACGCGAGTCCCGGAAAAAGTCGCGTTCCCGAACATACCCAGCTTGGCGTTGCCGCTGATGCCATCACCTTCGACTGTCGCTGAAAAATCCAGCTCCATAGGCATAGGCTGGGTCATTTTGACTTTCCACGCCAGACTGCTGCCATCGACACTGCCGCCGGTGAAGTCCTGAGTACCCTGGGAGCTGACAATCTTGCCTGACAATGCTGTGCCATCGGCCGCGAGACTCAAGGTCGCATCCTGCGCCCCCATGGGTGAGTTCATTGTGACTTTCCAATCGCCGTTAATGCTCATATGTCGCCCTCTTGTGTTGTTTGCTATTGAATTTCTGACCACCCCACTGTTTCAGTGAATGTTTCAGTGAATGTTGCCGTTAATGCATCAGTTAAGGGTTAAGCCAAGCGGTTGACAGTAACAGGTATGTTCCCGTCATGAAATCAGATCCTGCTGCAGCCGATAACGGGCAGCGCAGTCTCGAACTAACCAGCCTACCCTAGGCTCGACAAGCTCAGCACCGTCATATTAAAAGCAGTCATACCACCCCACAAACAGTTTGGTATCACGAGCTTCAATTCAGCCGCTGTTAACGCGCGAATTGAATCAAGACCCCAGCGGCCACCGCCGAGCCAATAACACCTGCGACGTTTGGACCCATCGCGTGCATCAATAGAAAATTATGGGGGTTCGCTTCAAGACCTAGCTTATTCGCCACTCGAGCGGCCATGGGCACTGCGGACACTCCCGCGGCACCGATCAAGGGATTGATTTGTTGTTTTGACAACAGGTTAAGTAGTTTTGCCATCAACACCCCTGTCGCCGTACCGATGCAAAATGCGACCATGCCCAGCAATAGAATACCCAGCGTCTCGGCCACCAGAAATTGGTCAGCGCGAAGTTTCGAGCCCACGGCCAGACCCAACAAAATCGTAACGACATTGATCAGCGCGTTTTGAGTCGTATCGCTGAGGCGATCGACCATGCCACATTCACGCATAAAATTACCGAAGCAGAACATCCCTAACAGCGGCGCCGCACTTGGCACCAACATGGCAACCAACACCAACAGCACCACGGGGAAAAATATTTTCTCTCGCCGAGATACCACCCGCAGTTGAGTCATCACAATCTCGCGCTCTCGCTGGGTCGTTAGTGCGCGCATAATCGGTGGCTGGATGAGCGGCACCAGGGCCATATAGGAATAAGCGGCCACTGCGATGGCCCCCAGCATATGGGGCGCCAGAATACCGGCGACATAAATTGCCGTGGGCCCATCGGCGCCACCAATAATACCGATTGCCGCCGCTTCCTGAATGGAAAAGTCGAACCAACCCAGAGAGGTCAGACCGACCGCTCCGAGAAGCGTGGCAAATATACCGAACTGGGCGGCAGCCCCGAGCCAGAGCGTCTTCGGATTGGCCAGCAAGGGACCAAAGTCGGTCATGGCTCCAACACCCATAAATATCAACAAAGGAAACATGCCGGTTTCAAGACCCATGACATAAAACTGGTGCAGTATGCCTTCACCGACGGCGATATCGACACCCGGGATATTACTCAGCAAGCCACCAAACCCGATCGGCACCAACAGCAACGGCTCGAAGCCTCGCCCGATCGCCAGGTACAGTAACGTCAGGGACACCAACAACATAACGCCCTGATCTGCCTGCAGTTGATAAATTCCGCTGGTATGCCAGAGTTCGAGTAACTGCTCCATAACCGACCTACCCGAACGTCATTAAAGTGTCGCCCGCAGACACCGCCTGACCTTCTCTGACTAGCACTTGCGACACCTTGCCGGCGCAACTGGCACGAATTTCAGTCTCCATCTTCATGGCTTCCAGAACCACCACCACGTCACCACTGTTCAAATGGTCACCGACGGCGACGTTGACCCGAGTAATGTTCCCAGACAACGGGGCCAGCACGCCAACGCCACCGGGGCTGGCAGGTTCAAGGGTATTTACCACTGGCGCGGTAGACAGTATGTCACCCCCTGAACTGACCTTAACCACATAAACCTGGCCGGCCACCTCCACAGAGTAAGTTTCAGGCTGGCCACTGGGTACTGCTGCTACCGCCGGCACCGCAACGGCCTCTGGCTCCAAACCGGGCGCTGGCTCAAAGGCTTCTGGATGATGTCGGTTCGCTAGGAATTTCAAACCTGGCTGGGGAAACAACGCATAGGTCAGCACGTCATCATCGAGGTTATCACCAAAGATCAAGGATTTTTCCGCCTGTAGTCCCAGTAACTCTTTCTTTAACTTTTCGAACTCGGACGTCAACAAATCTGCCGGCCGACAGGTAATGGCTTCACCGCCTGCCAGCACACGGGTCTGCAACGCTGAGTCTACCGGCGCGGGCGTCATGCCGTACTCGCCTTTAAGCACGCCTTCGGTCTCTTTCGTAATATTTTTATAACGCTCGCCGGCCAACACGTTCAAGACCGCCTGGGTACCAACGATTTGAGACGTCGGGGTGACCAAGGGAATGAAACCCAGATCCTTGCGGACCAGAGGGATTTCGAGCAACACCTCGTCCAACCGGTCACCCGCATTCTGCTCGCGCAATTGATTTTCAAGGTTAGTCAGCATGCCACCAGGAACCTGCGCGACCAATATTCGAGAATCGATGCCGCGCAGGGCGCCTTCGAATTTCGCATACTTCTTCCGTACTTCACGAAAATAAGCCGCAATCTCTTCCAGTAAATTAATATTCAGACCGGTATCACGATCGGTATCTTGCAATATCGCCACCAGCGATTCTGTTGGCGAGTGACCGTAGGTCATGCTAATCGAAGAGATCGCCGTGTCGACGTTATCAATGCCCGCTTCGATGGCTTTGAGATAAGTCGCTGTCGACATGCCGGTGGTCGCATGACATTGCATGTGAATCGGGATATTAACGACTTTTTTGAGTTCTGAAATCAGCTCAAAAGCAACATAGGGCTTCAACAAACCTGCCATATCCTTGATGGCAATAGAATCGGCACCCATGGACTCAAGCGCCTGCCCCATCGCCACCCAACCCTCAATATTGTGCACCGGACTGACGGTATATGACAAAGTACCCTGGGCATGCTTGCCCTGCTTCAGCACCGCCTTGATCGATGACTCAAGATTTCGAGGATCGTTCATGGCATCGAAGATGCGAAACACGTCGACGCCATTGACCGCTGCACGTTCCACAAATTTGTTCACCAAGTCATCAGCGTAATGCCGATAACCAAGAATATTTTGTCCTCTGAAGAGCATTTGTTGCGGCGTGTTTGGCATGGCCTTCTTGAGCTCGCGAATACGCTCCCAAGGGTCCTCACCCAAATAGCGAATACACGCATCGAAGGTTGCACCACCCCAGCTTTCGAGAGACCAAAAGCCCACCTGATCAAGTTTGTCTGCGATGGGTAACATGTCGTCCAACCGCATACGGGTGGCGAATAGTGACTGATGTGCGTCGCGCAACACCACATCGGTGATGCCGAGGGGTTTCTTCTCGCTCATAGCGTCTAGAGCCCTTTATACTTTTATGGTAGTTAAGCCGTCATGATGAACGACACTTTTTCTCAGCAACCACTGGGTTTAGCGGCAACTTCGACGGCTGGTTTTGACAGCACTTGATATAGATATCACAGGAACCCAACGAAATCTATGGGCCAAGGTTGAATCAATCCTTTTGCTTTCGATATTGATGCACGGCTGCGGTTATTGCTGCCAACAGTCGAGGATCAGCCTGGGCAGCTGGCGTCACACTGGTGACCACTTTGGGCGCTTCACGTAGGAGGCGCGACATTAACGTCGTCGCACCCACCAGCAACGTCAAAAAGACGAATACCGTACCCATGCCATACATCGCCAGATTCAAGCCCTCAAGCAGTAAGTCAGACACAACCCTGTCTCCATTAGTTAGCCCACAGTTGAGTGGCGCCAAGATTTTCACAATACCACGTCGGCTGGCCTTGCTCACCTAATTCAGGCGACGGCGGCGCAGAAAAAACGATTTTACCGAGCAGACTTACACTCACGCCTCAACCCTAACGTCAGACCTAAAAAGCATCAGACATAAAAAAGACGCCTTATGGCGCCTTTGGTTTCACTGATAGCACTTCCGTTGCATTGCCGGTTTTGGTTTTTTTGAGCGTGATTTTCAAACTCAACCCGACTCCCCCACAGTTTATAGTCGCGTTACCTAATCATCACGACGTGATAGCCTCAGCAGAAACCACCTGTCATGAATCATCGGACGGTCAGTGCAACACTCGCGAGTGTTGCACTGACCGTCCGATGATTCATGACAGGTGG
>JABMOJ010000431.1 GCA_013204195.1 SAR86 cluster bacterium | reverse complement strand
TTATTAACAGCGAGACGTTCTTTAATTTCTCCTGCTACGAGGCTTCTAACTAGCAGATGCCTACTTCCCTTTAGCAGCCTCTCCTGGATATCAAACTATAAACCCGGCTCCGCGGTAATGAACTGAACCAGTGCTTCAATATCTCCGTCGCTCAATTTTCTTACTGCCTTAGCCATCTTCATTTCCATTTTACTGGCAAGCTTGTCTTGCTGCATTGCTCGATACCTGCTGATGATCGTGCTGAGTTCTGTTGTCCCTGGCTGATTAATTGGAGGGTATTTAAACTTGCCCGGCTCGGACCTGCTTTCCTTTCCTTCTCCCAGTTTTCCATGGCATTTCTTACATGTCTTTTGGTACAAATTCTCTCCCGGCGAATCCGCCAGCAATCTGTCAACAGGAAGAAAAGTCATGAAGCACGCCATGCTTACTGCGATCACCCATCGTTGGATCCAGATTGTAAGCACATTCATCACGACTACTCCTGAAACAAGACCTTGCCTGGCGTTGCTGCGTGATCAGACCACGTCGCTGCCGGTTGGAGCCCGCAACGAGGTAGCAAGTGCTTCTGCTACCTTGATGCCGTCTATTCCTGCAGACAAGATGCCACCGGCATAACCGGCGCCCTCACCGGCAGGATATAAGCCTTTCATCGTCAGGTTTTGATAATCCGAGCCACGCTTAATGCAGATGGGCGAAGACGTGCGCGTCTCCACGCCTGTGAGTAACGCCTCGGGCATGGCAAAGCCTTTGATCTGGCGGTCGAACACGGGAATAGCCTCGCGTATAGCGTCGATAGCGAACTGCGGTAGCGCCTCAGACAAATTGCCGAGTTTGATTCCCGGTTTGTAAGAGGGTTGGGCTGAAGCCAGGGCCGTGGAGGGTTCATCAGCGAGGAAGTCTCCCACGAGTTGTGCTGGCGCGCAGTAATCGCTGCCGCCCAATGTGTAGGCGAGTTTTTCAAGCTTTCGCTGGAGGTCGATCCCGGCCAGTACATGTCCCGGGTAATCGGTCTCGGGATCAATACCTACAACAATGGCCGAGTTTGCATTGCGCTCATTTCGCGAGTATTGCGACATACCGTTCGTCACGACATGGCCCTCTTCAGAGGTCGCAGCAACGACGGTTCCACCCGGGCACATGCAGAAGCTATAGACACTTCTACCATTGGCACAGTGGTGAACCAACTTATAGTCTGCTGCGCCAAGTTTCGCATGCCCGGCACGGTTACCAAATCGGGCGCGATCAATCACAGACTGGGGATGTTCGATACGAAAACCAATCGAGAAGGGTTTTGGTTCAATGTACACGCCCTCCTCCAGCAACATCGAGAAAGTATCACGCGCGCTGTGTCCAATCGCCAAAATGATGTGGCGGCTGTTTAACACCGTCCCGTCTGCCAAACGTATTCCCGTTACTTGTCGCAAGGCAGACTCATTTTCTCCCTCAGTTATTCGGGTATCGCGGTTATTCAACTCGGAACTGGCCAAGGGTTCGTGCAGCAAATGTTCCACTTTCGAATCGAAGCGAATCTCACCACCGAGGCGGACTATTTCAGCCCGCATGCGTTCAACCATCGTGACAAGTTTGAACGTACCAATGTGCGGTTTACTCAAAAAAAGGATTTCTGGTGGTGCGCCAGCTTTCACAAATTCATCGAGCACCTTGCGACCAAGGTGTCGTTTGTCCTTTACCTGACTGTAAAGCTTGCCATCGGAGAAAGTTCCCGCACCACCCTCACCGAACTGAACATTGGACTCGGTGTTTAGTTGGCCTTTACGCCAGAAACCCCAGGTATCTTTGGTTCGTTTCCTGACATCGGAGCCACGCTCCAGGACAATGGGTCGCAGCCCCATCTGCGCGAGCAACAATGCTGACAATATGCCGCACGGGCCAAACCCAATGACAATGGGGCGTTGCTCGGCCTCGCTCGGAAATGTGCCTTCGGCCATCGCCACAAATTGATAGCGAGTATCAGGTGCAGGCCTGCAAAGTATGCTTTGCTTGCCCAGCAAGCGCTTTTCTAACTCAGCACCGAGTTGAACATTAACCTGGTAGATGAGCTGGATGTTTGACTTGTTGCGTGCGTCATAACTTCGTTTGAAAACGGTGAAATGAATAACCTCGCTGACACTGATTTCCAGGCGGCTGCAAATTGCCTCCAGCAGTTCAGCGTCTGCGTGGTCGAGGGGCAATTTAATGTTGTCCAAACGGAGCATTTAGTTCAGAAAAGGTTAGTCAGAAAATATTTTAACACGGCTACGAAACGTTCAGTCCGACTAATTCAGGTCCTGGTGGAGCTGCTCAAACGGCTCTCTCAAACGAATTGGCCAGCAGCGTGGCCCGATGCCCAGGCCCACTGGAAGTTGAAGCCCCCGAGATGTCCGCTTACGTCAAGGACTTCGCCAATGAAAAACAGGCCCGGTTGATTGCTCGCTTCCATCGTCTTGGAACTAATACCGTCCGTATCGACACCACCCAACGTGACCTCGGCCGTGCGATAGCCCTCGGTAGCGGATGGCTTCAGTGCCCATCGATTCAACTTGTTACCAATCTGACCTAGCGCACTGTCGCTAAATTCAGCCAGTGCCAGGTGGTCAGATTCGGGCCACCACAGTGATGCCAGTTCCTTCACTAACGATCGGGGCAGCTTTTGGGCCAATACCGTCTTTAGGAGGCTTGCGCCGTGACTTGTCTTCATATCAACAAGCCAGTCTGCCGCCAGGGTTCCAGGCAACAGATCGACGTGAACTTCGTCACCCGGTTGCCAGTAGTTGGAAATCTGCAATACCACGGGCCCGCTCAGACCACGGTGAGTAAACAGCATGCTTTCAGTAAAAGATTGGCCGTTACAACCAAGCTCAACTTCAAGAGAGGTTCCGGCCAACCGATCGCAAACCGCTTTCAACGCATCCGTGAACATCAGTGGCACGAGACCCGCCCTTTGCGGCAAGACCCGCATGCCAAACTGTTCTGCAATGGCATACCCCATACCGCTGCCGCCCAGTGTCGGGATAGATAGTGCACCGGTGGCTATGACGAGCGATCTGCAGCTCATTGAAACCGCGGTAGTGTCACCCTGCGTTAGTGACTGGTTGAGTCGAAGCGAGAATCTGGCGTCGGATTCGCCTGCTAACGCTTCAATTCCATCCACCTCTACATGGGTTTCGGTGACCACGCCCGAGCGGTCGCATTCATCAACCAGCATCTCCAGGATATCTTTCGCAGAATTAACGCAGAACAACTGACCGTGTTTGCGCTCCTCGTACTCGATTTCATGCTGTTCGACCA
>JABMOJ010000430.1 GCA_013204195.1 SAR86 cluster bacterium | reverse complement strand
TATTTATTCAGTGGAAGCCCACAATTATTAACTGGCTGTTCGCCGGCAGCCTGCTGGCAAGCCAGTTTTTCGGTAAAGAGAATCTGCTAAAACGGATGCTCGGCGCTCAGCTACGCTTACCCAACCCTGTGTGGCAGCGTCTCAACCTGGGTTGGAGCCTCGGCTTTTTTATCGCCGGCGCACTCAATCTGGTGGTTGCGTTCAACTTTAGTCTTGATGTCTGGGTCAGCTACAAGCTGATCGGCGGATTTGCGATCACCCTAAGCTATATCGTGCTGACGCTGATCTACCTGTCTAGCGGCGGCTATCTGCAAGAACCCCAGCCTGAGCCCGTCGACAAACCCACTATCGACTAAAAGCCTAATATTGGCGCGCTGGCCATTAAATTTCTGAGAGCACCCTATGTTATATGCCATTATCAGTACGGATATCGCCAACAGCCTGGCACTGCGTCAAACAGCGCGGCCATCGCACCTGCGCCGGATCGAGCAATTGGTATCCGAGGGGCGCCTGGTCATCGCTGGCCCCAACCCCAGTATTGATAATGAGGATCCCGGCGCGGCGGGTTTCTCTGGCAGCTTGATTGTCGCTGAATTCACTTCTCTGGCAGCGGCTCAAGCATGGGCTGATGCCGACCCCTACGTGGCCGCCGGCGTTTACGCTCAGGTCATTGTAAAACCGTTCAAGCAGGTACTCCCCTGAACCCTTACATTCCCATTCTCATTCTGGCGACAATGCTCAGCAGCGCTGCAGCTCTGGCCGAAACCTTGTACGTTCACGACAAGCTATATGTGCCGCTGCGGACCGGTATCAGTAACCAACACCAGATCCTGCATAAAGGTATTCGCAGCGGAACCGCTCTGGAACTGCTCGAAGCAGATCCAGAGAGCGGCTACAGCCGGGTTCGATTGCCCGATGGCCTCGAGGGTTGGATTCAAACCCAATACTTAACGGACTCACCGATCGCCGCTGATTTGTTAGACCAAGCAACTTCTCGCTTGCGAAACCAGCAAGCCGAAAACAAAGCCAACATTGATCAATTAGTCGCCCTGCGGCGTCAGTTATCAGTGCTCAGCGACGACCGCCAGACCTTGAGCCAGCTAAATCAGGCGTTAACGGAGGAACTGCAGAAGATCAAGGAACTCGCAGCGAACGTGATCATGATTCAGAGCCAAAATGAGGCGCTACAGACAGAGCGAAAATCGCTCAACGCACAAGTTGGCGAGTTGCAAGTGGCTGTCGACGCCATCAGCAGCAATAATGATCGAGACTGGTTTGTGCGGGGTGCCGGAACGGTGTTATTGAGCCTGCTAGCCGGATTCATCATCGCAAGACGGTTCTATCACCGTCGCACCAACGACGAATGGACATAAAACATGACAAAACTATCGGTCAACTTGAACAAGATTGCGTTGCTGCGCAATTCCCGCGATACCACCATCCCCAGCGTGACTGCCGCGGCTGAAACCAGTATTGCCGCCGGCGCCCAAGGGATCACGGTCCATCCACGGCCGGATATGCGCCACATTCGCCCAGCAGATGTCTTGGATCTTGCCAGCCTGCTCAAGCAACCACAGTACGCTGACATAGAGCTCAACATTGAAGGCAATCCATTTGCCGGACCTGAAGCTAACGGCTTTCCGGGTTTCATGACGCTGGTGCGTGACACCCTACCCCAACAATGTACCTTGGTGCCAGATGACCCTATCCAACTCACTTCTGATCATGGCTGGGACCTCAGCGGTGACAATACCGCACTTAAGACGGTTATCGATGAGCTCAAGGGGCTCGGCATTCGAGTTAGTCTGTTTATGGACCCCATCGCTGCACAGATAGAGCACGCCGCCGCCCTAGGTGCTGACCGCATCGAGTTCTATACGGGCCCCTACGCCGACCAATATGGCGATCACGAATCGGTCCTCGCGACATTTATCGAGGCTGGCAAACTAGCGCAGCAATTGAGTCTGGGTATCAACGCTGGCCATGATCTCAACCAAGACAACCTGGGTGAGTTTTGCCAGCGCGTGAAACCCGTCGCCGAGGTGTCCATCGGCCACGCACTCATTAGTGACGCCTTATGGGACGGATTAGCCACCACCGTCAGAAGATATAACACTATTCTGGAAAAATCGGGCTAGTTCACATACTATTCGCCGCACTCAAACGGGGTATTGTGTTACTGGCAGCAACAACTTCAGCTACCACCTGTTTTTTTCTCACCTTTCACTAAAATGGTTACCATGAATTCACTTGTAAAAAATATTATTATTAGCCTGCTCACCGGCACCTTAGCTTACTTTGTCAGCCAATGGATTCAGGGGCCATTGGCTATTCCGAGCGGCACAGAGCTATTCATACTGGCGACATCTATTCTTGCCGTTTTCATCGGTTGCAGCTTATCTGCAGTGATGTCAAAAAGCCCCAAGGGTCGCTCTGGCCAATCACCCAAGCGCAAACCCGCCGCAAAACCGGCGAATCGACCCGCACCGGTCAATAGCGCCAAGGAAACCGGCATAGTGAAGTGGTTTAATGTCAAAAAGGGCTTCGGCTTTATCACACGAGATGCCGGTGACGACATATTTGTGCACTACCGCAATATCGAAGGCAATGGCCGCCGCGCGATAGCCGAAGGCGACCGCGTTCAGTTTGTTGTCATCGATGGCGACAAGGGCCTACAAGCCGATGAGGTCGAGACGATCTAGACGTCACAGCCATGCACCAGATATTTTTTATCGGCCACCCGGAAGATGTCGCGGAACTCGAAATTGATGAGAACCCCGCCAGTAGCTTTGTTTGTATGTCGAGCCAACAATTCCACCGTGACGCCAGAGCTCAGCTCTATGCGTTGGTGTGTGGCGGTTTTCTCGCTGACGCGCTGGAGATGGAACTACTCGACCGCGAACTGAGCGACGAAGGTCCTTATCTATATCGTCTTGAAGAGACCCTAATGGGCAGACTGGCGGACTTGGAAGAAGACCAGGTCGAGAGCTTCGCCAGCCTCTGGACTGAGTGTGAGGAGATCGAGGCATTGGATCTCGACGCTAACGACCTGATGGATTTTATATTTCTGTTAGTCCATTTTTGCCAGACCGCTTGCAATGATGATCTCGGTGTCTACATCTACGCGGACAGCTAAGGCGCTTACGGCAGAAGGTTGATACCCCCACGTCCACCGGTAACCCGTCAATGAACAAGAAACGCCTGGTGTATTCAACGGATGCTGGTCGACACTGCCCGGAATGTGGCGCTGCCATTGCGCTATGTCGCTGTCGCGAAGCCCGAACACCTGTCGCCACCGATGGTATCGTGCGCCTGCAGCGCCAAGTTAAAGGGCGTGCTGGCAAACCCTTGATCGCGATCAGCGGCTTGCCGCTGAACGGAGAAGACCTTAAGTCCCTGGCCAAAAAGCTGAAGAATAAATGCGGCGTCGGCGGCTCCATCGAAGACGGTGTCATTCTCATCCAGGGTGATAAACGCGTTGAGATCAAGACCGAACTGGAAGCCCTGGGCTACCAAGTAAAACTCAGCGGAGGCTAACCGTGACCAATCTAACTCGAAAAACACTCATTGATGTTGCAACTCTCGCGGCCATTCAGACAGAGAGTACATTGCGCCTGTTTGACTGCCGCTCGTCACTCCTAGATCCTGCCGCAGGCCTGCTGGCGTACACCGCCGGCCATATTGATGGCGCCCAGTATGTTGACCTCAACCGCGATCTCAGCGCTAAAGTGATAGCCGGTCAGACTGGTCGTCATCCATTGCCCGACAGGGAAACTTTTGCCACTCAGGTACGTCGCTGGGGCATCGCGGAGGATTCACTGGTCGTGGCCTATGACGCGGATAGCGGCGCCTATGCCGCACGCCTGTGGTGGATGCTCCGTTGGTTGGGGCACCCCAATGTGGTGGTTCTTGACGGCGGCTATCAGGCCTGGCTGGACGCAGGGCTGGCGCCGTCAACCAGACTCATCAAGCGATCTGAATCAAAATTTATCGTCAGACCTGCCATTACCCGCCAGGTATCTGCTGACGCGTTACAACCCACAACAGAGCTGCTGCTCGATGCTCGGGACAGACCCCGATTTGAGGGCAAGACCGAACCTATCGATGCCATCGCCGGACACATTCCCGGGGCCATTTGTGCGCCATTCAGTGAGAACCTAAATGGCGCAACGGGCAAGTTCCACACTGCCACCGACTTACGCCAACGATTTAGCACGCTCGGCGTAGAAACCAACCGTAGCGCTATCTGCTACTGCGGTTCAGGCGTGACAGCGGCCCATAACATCCTTGCTCTGGTCCATGCTGGGTACTCTGAACCCGCACTTTATCCCGGTTCATGGAGCGAATGGATTACCAATCCAGACCGTCCAATAGCCAGCTTATGAGTCAAATTTCAAGCCAGGCAGGCTATTTACTCGACCACGCAGCGATCGATTGGCACGATGACGCAAGCCCCTGGTCAGAGGCTTTTGAGGACATATACTGGCATCGTGAAGGCGGGCTGGCAGAGAAGCAATATGTGTTTATTGAAGCCAATCACCTGCGAGCGCGTTGGTCGGATCTACAGCAACCACAATTTACTATTCTTGAAACAGGATTCGGTTTTGGTCTGAACTTTCTGCTCGCCGCTCGGCTTTGGCAAGAGCTTGCGCCACCGGGCAAGCTGCTTCACTATCAGGCCATCGAATATGCGCCAGTAACGCCCGCAGACCTCGAAAAACTTCACGCGAGCCTATGTCCGCCGACAAATACAGAACCGGACGCTGGTGCATTACATGATCTGGCCCAGCGCCTCGTGCGCCGTTATCCCTTACCCACTCACGGCCTGCATCCAATCTGGATCACCGACACAATTTGTCTCACTCTGATTTACATGGACGTCGGCGCCGCGATGCCACTCATCACCGAACCCGTTGACGCCTTCTTTCTGGACGGCTTCAGCCCCTCGCAAAATGCCGCCATGTGGGATCCCAAGCTCTTCAGCCAATGTGCTCGGTTGAGTCATCAGCAAACCACGCTGTCAACTTACTCCGTCGCTGGAACAGTCAAACGAGGCTTGAAAGACGCAGGCTTCGAGATTAAAAAAATACCGGGATTTGCCGGCAAAGCAGAAATGTTAACGGCCAGAACCACGACCGCTGCACCCCAACCCCGGCACCAGCAAACCTCGCGAGTAGTTATTGTTGGTGGTGGACTGGCGGGGC
>JABMOJ010000429.1 GCA_013204195.1 SAR86 cluster bacterium | reverse complement strand
TATTACTTCGCGCCGGCCGCCGACCCCATCAACCCGCATATGACACCGCAGCAAAGCCAGCAAATGCTCCGCATCGGCAAGCGCAATGCCTATTATTTTGATCAACGGGGGTTTGACTATTTCACTCACGAGATTTTCGATGCTTTCTACCCCGGTTATACTGACAGTTGGCCGACATTCTACGGCGCCTCGGCATCGACCTATGAAGCGGGTTCTGCTCGAGGCATGGTCTATCGACGGGCAGACGGCGAGCTGTTGACCTATCGCGAAACCATTCGCAAACACTTCACCGCCAGCCTATCCACGCTCGAAACCGTAGCAGACAATCGCAACAGCCTGCTCACCGACTTTTATCAAATTCAAGTCGATGCTATCGACATTGGCAAAAACAACAAACAGCATCGGTTTTATATCTTCCCTGACAACCGCGATCAGGCGGGGAATGATCGACTGGCATCCTTGCTCACAGAACATGGCATCGAGGTCAGACAAGCCACCGAGGCTTTTAAAGCGTGCGGTATCCGCTACACCGCCGACGCCCGTTTTATCGATACCGCACAGCCGCGAGGTCGTTTAGCCACCACCTTGCTGAGCCAGCAGGTTGATATGGATGCGCCATTCCTGGCGGAACAGGAACGACGTCGAACGCAGAACCGCGACAACCAAATCTACGACACAACTGCCTGGTCCTTACCCTTGTTATTCAATATCGATATCGCCAGCTGCGCAAAGATCAGCAACCCGTCTTCGGTAGCCTTCACCTCGGCGCAGTCCCGTCAGGGTCAGGTTATTCACCCCGAGGCTACCGTGGCTTTTCTGGTGCCCTGGGGCGACATGGCTGCAGGCCGCTTTCTAAGCGCGGCGTTGCTAGCAGGCATCACCGTCAAGAGTGCTGATGAGGCATTCACGATGGCCAATAATACTCGCTATCCTGCAGGCACTCTCATTATCGAAAAACGTAGTAACTCGGCGGACATTCATCGAGTGCTGACAACGCTGGCCGCCAATAGTGGTGCTCAGGTGATCGGAGTCGATGACAGCTGGGTTGAGCAAGGTCCGAGCTTCGGCAGCAGCAACACCTTCACGCTATCAGCCCCAGCCATCGCCATGGCATGGGATGAACCCACCTATTCCAATAGTGCCGGCAGCACCCGCTTTGTCATCGAGCGCCAGTTGAATTACCCGGTGACGGCTATTCGTAGCAACCAACTCCAACGTGCCAATTTAAATCAATACCAGGTATTGATCCTCCCCGCTGGTGACTATGCAACGACGCTCGGCAAGGCCGGCGCCGACAATCTTCGAGACTGGGTTAAGCAAGGCGGCGTGCTGATCACGCTGAGCAGCGCAACCGCCTACGCGGCGAGCACCGAGGCAGGTTTACTCGACATCAAACGAGAGGACGCATATCAAGCGGCAACAGATGAACCCGAAGCGGAACTTGAGGACACTATTCCCGGTCGCTTGCTAGACAGTGATGCGGCCCTGCAGCGAGCGAGTGCCAGCACTGGCGAGATGCCTGACTATGTGCCCGGCGTACTGGCCAATATCACCGTTGATACTCAGCACTGGCTCACTGCTGGCGTCCACAGTAGCCTGGTAGGAATGGTTCAGGGTAACGCCATCTACGCACCGATTAAACTCGCTTCAGGCAATAATATCGCCTGGTTCAACGGTGCAGATGAACTGCTGGCGAGCGGTTATCTGTGGCAGGAAAACCGGCAGCAACTGGCGCGCAAGCCCTTTATGGTGCAGCAACCCATGGGGCGCGGCATGGTCATCGGCTTTACTCAGGAACCCACCTACCGAGCCTATCTGGAAGGCCTGAATGTCTTGTTGATGAACAGCCTGTTTAGAGCGCCTGCTCATGCTTCACCAGCATTCTGATGAGCCCGTCGCGCTTGCATCAGCAGCACATGATTGAAAGAGGCCGCCACTCGGGGCACCCCTCTTATGGAGAATCAAAAATAATTAGGCGCCGGCCTGAACCTACTGGCAAGCCAACTCACTAGCGGCCCTTAAATTCCGGCGCACGCTTTTCCGCAAAGGCGCGCCGCCCTTCTTTGTAATCCTCGCTATCAAAACAGGCATCAACCAAATCAGCAATTGCGCTTGCCGCTTCAATTTGCGAGTACTTTTCATAGGCGTTGACTGCGGCCTTGGCCGCCTTGACCGTTAATGGCGCATTCGACGCAATTCGCTCGGCGTAAACTAGCGCGTCTTTAAGAATGCTTTCTTCACTGACAATAAAATTCACTAACCCGACCCGCAGGGCCTCGTC
>JABMOJ010000428.1 GCA_013204195.1 SAR86 cluster bacterium | reverse complement strand
TCGTGAATCGTGAATCGTGAATCATCGCTATATTAGAGCTGGCCCACAATCGACCGAAAAAACTCAAAGCTCTCCAATTCCCGATAGGATGACTCATCATTTGTCAGTCCATACTTCGGGTTGGCAGACAGCTTGACGATCACCACATTTCGTTGCGGGTTGACGAAAACAAATTGGTTGTAGACTCCGATTGCCGAAAACTCACCTTCGTCACTGACCGGCAGCCACCATTGGTAACCATAAGATACCGGAAATTCAGGATGGGCTGTCGCCAACAGGTGTGGCGCATCAGCGATCAACGAGTCTCGCACCCAAGATTCGGGCACAATCTGCTGCCCCTGCCACTTGCCCTGCTGAAGATACAGCTGGCCGAGTTTCGCATAATCCCGGGCCGTCACCTGCAAACCACCAGCCGCCATTTCCACGCCAGCATCGTCGGTGATCCAGTAGGCATCATGTTCCATGCCCAGCGGCCCCCAAAGCTTGATCTGCGCATACTCTGACATGGACATACCCGTCGCTCGAGCTAGCAGCATACCCAGCGCCTGAGTGTCGGTGGAATTATAATAATTGTAGGTTCCCGGTGGCTTTTCTCGCTCGAGGCTCGCGGTAAAATCATCGAAGGAGCTACCCGTTGCCATCACTGCACCATAGCGCATGATATCTGAGTTCGGGTCGCTGTAGTCCTCGTTCCAACGCGCACCAGAAGACATCTGCAGCACATCCTTGATACGCACTCCGTCGTAAGCAGAGCCCAGCAACTCTGGTACATAGATGGTAATTGGCGCTTCAACCCCGGTGATCAACTGTTCATCGATCGCAATACCAATAAGGGCCGAGACAAAACTCTTAGCCACCGACATGGACATCCAATTCACATCAACGCCACCGGTCAACCAGTAGTCTTCATAACGAATTTCGCCATCCTGGATCACCAGCAACGCCACTGTCCGGGTGTCATCAAGAAATTGGGCCATCTCATAATTCTCGCCTTCATAGGCGTAACTGTCAGGCAATGTCATCGCCTTGCCGACAGGGAACCGGTGTGGACTTGGTCCCGCCTTGATAGTTCGTGTCGGAAACACCGTTTTTAAACGATTGAAAAATTCATATTGTTCAGCTCCCGTGAACAGGGAGCCGACGAAGGTGATGCGCTCATCAGCCGGTTTTTTATCGTCGGGTAAAAAACTCAGTGCCACGTAAATAGTCAGACAAAGAATCACCACGCCACTTATATATTTCAACATCTTTGAACTCCAGGTTCGGTATGGACTACCGAGGTCAACACACAAATGATCAGCAGCGAGTCTCACACGCCTTGACTCAATTTTCTATACTCAAAGTATAAGACGAATAAAAGACCTTTTTGCCTGAGTCCAGCAGTAGTTAGCTGTCAGTAGCCCGACTCTCGGGCAACGGGTTAGGCTCGCTTGCTTTGTCTTTTTGCTTCAAGTGATCAAGGATCTTCTTGATCACCAGCGGGTCTTCAATGCAGGCAATGACTTTCATGGCGCCGCCTCACTCAGTGCATGTTTCAATATCGATGTTGAAGACGCGTTTCAGTCGCTGCGCCCAGGTCATGGCCGCGCGGCGTTCGGTGGGCGTTTGGTCTTGCGCCTCATCGAGGGCTTGGGGCTTGGGGCTTGCTGCCTTTACTACGCTTGGCGGACGTCACCAACGTACGATGTTTACTGTTGGGAGCAAACACCCCGTGCCAACGGGTGAGGTTGACTCGCGGCTTCGGCACCAGCGCCGCCAATTTTACAATGAAGTCCGCCCCCGCCTTTTGCAGCAATTTGAAACAGTCGGGGGATTACCGAGTGACCGACACCTCGCCAGAGAAAATCGTGCATTGCCAGCCCTCCACCGTTAGCCTATTGCCTTTTAATGGAAAATGAACGGTACTAGAGTAGTGAATTCATGAACGATTGGATTTGTGCTATAAAAGTGACTTTAGTTCCTCGATTTACCTCGCCTTGGACTCAACACCTATGAACACGGCCTTTCCCGAACAGTTTTTTCAACGCCAGGATGAATCAGCGGACGAGAACTTTTACAGCCAACCTCGTTTCGTGACTCACATTGACGACGCCACCATTAGCAGCCTGACTGAGTTTTACCGTGAGCAGATTGCGCCTGGAAGTCGCGTACTTGACCTCATGTCATCATGGATTTCTCATCTACCTGAGGGCGTCGGTTACGCTCATGTTTCTGGACTTGGTATGAACGCTGCTGAGCTTGAGGCAAATCCGCGGCTTAATCATTATTGCGTGCAGGATCTGAACATCACCCCGACCTTACCTTTTGCCGACAATTCTTTTGATGCAGTGTTAATCGCTGTTTCTATTCAGTATCTGGTAAAACCTGTGGACATCATGACTGAGATAAACCGCTGCTTGATCACAGGTGGACAGTGCATCGTTGCCATGTCACACAG
>JABMOJ010000427.1 GCA_013204195.1 SAR86 cluster bacterium | reverse complement strand
TTGGGATGATCCAGATTGTGATCATGGTCTATGCCCCGTTGTTTGGGGTCTCGGCGATGATGTACAAGTCACCGGCGTTAACCTTTATGATCATGCCCATTTTGCCGGCGATTTTTTACTATGGTTGGTGGATGTCGCGGCAACTGGCGGTCACTTCTGTGGCGGTGCAGGAAAACCTGTCGGCGCTATCGAGCCTCGTTCAAGAGAACCTGGGTGGCATCAGAACCGTTCAGGCCCAGGCCCAGGAAGACAACGAAATCCGGCGCTTCGGTGGGGTCAATGAAAATTACGCCGAGGCATTCTATAGCCAGTCGCGGATTAATTCTTTAATGAGCGCCTGGATGCCATTTCAGGCGTCGGCCGCACAACTATTGATTATCGTTTACGGTGGCAGTCAAGTCTTGGCCGGCGCAATTTCAATTGGCGACCTAGTGTTTTTCCTGGCGTGTTTGAACATGCTACTTCAGCCGATTCGAATGGCGGGCATGTTCGTGACGCTAGTGCAGCGAGGCGCTGTGGCGACTAACCGGTTGCATGAAATTTTTGATGCGGTGCCTGAAATTGACGATAGCCCCACCAACGTGACGCCTGCGACTATTCGTGGTGAGTTTGAATTCAAGCACCTGACATTTAGTTATCCACGGGTTGCAGAGCCCGCACTGAAGGACATTACGCTACATATCAAGGCCGGCGAGTCTGTTGCGATTGTCGGCCGGGTTGGCGCGGGCAAGTCAACGCTGCTGAAACTATTCACTCGAATGGTGGATACCCCCAGGGGTTGTTTGTTTCTTGATGGTCATGACATTTGTGATTATCCATTGAGCCAGGTTCGCAGCCAGATTGCCCAGGTATTGCAGGATCCGTTCTTGTTCGGCGAACCGCTGCGTAACAACATTAGTTACGACGATCCGGCCCGGTCCTTAGACTTGGTCTGGGATTCTGCCGAGGCCGCAGCCCTGCGGGAGACCATTGAGGCGTTTCCGGAGCAGATGGATACCCTGATTGGCGAGCGAGGCGTGACCTTGTCCGGCGGTCAAAAACAGCGTGCGACCCTGGCCCGGGGCTTGATCCGTAACGCCCCGGTGCTGATCCTTGACGATTGCTTCAGTAGTGTTGATACGGAGACTGAGGAACATATTCTGAATCGACTGAAAACCATGCGCAGCGAGCGCACCACGATTATCGTGTCGCATCGGGTTTCCACGCTGCGCCATGCGGACCGGATCATCGTCCTCGATGAGGGGCGGATTATTGAGGCGGGGTCTCATGCCGAGTTACTTCGCCAGGGTGGCGCTTATGCTGAGCTGGAACGGGCCCAAACCCAGGGTGCGGGTCAAGCCGTTAAGCGCCGAGCGCAAGTGACGGCATCCTTATGAGCAGGCGAACCCAATCTAGCCAAGTCAAGGCCGAGACAGATCACGGAATGTTTGATGCGGAACTCTCCGGTACCCTGTTGAATCTGCAGTTGTTACGCCGGATCATGGGCTGGCTCAAACCTTTCAAACTTCGACTGGCGTTCAGCGCCGTCCTGATCCTGGCTGCCAGCTGTGTGGCGGTGATGATGGAAATTATCATCAGTCGGGTGTTGGTTGACTATATTATCGTCGGCGAAGTGAACAGCAATATGCCTGATCTGGGGATGATCGCGCTGACCCGCTGGGTCGAGTCATACCTGGGTATCGAGCCGATCTTTGCTGCTGGACTGCTATTTTTGTTGGCGATGTGCATCACTGCCTTGGCTGGTCACGCGCACCGGTTGACGCTGATCAGTGCGATTGTGAATGCGTTGCGCGACCTGCGCCAAGATCTGTTCGCCCACCTGGAGCGCCGGCCCAGTTCCTTTTACGATAAGGTGCCCACAGGGCGGATCATGACGCGAGTCACCAATGATGTCGAAGCGCTGTATGAAATGCTCAGGGGCATGGGGGCTTTAGTCGGAGAGTTTGTGCCGTTCCTGGTGGCACTGACGATTATGTTGTCTACCAGCGTCAAACTCACCCTGATCCTGCTGCTGCTAGTGCCCGTTGTGGGTATCGCTACGCATTTTTTCCGCAATGCGACTCAGGAAATATTTCGCCTGGTTCGTAACACCGTCTCCTCGCTGAATCAGAACCTGCAGGAAAATCTCTCGGGCATGCAGGTGGTCCAACTCAACGACCGGCAGGCGCACAATCTCGAGCAATATACTCAAATCAACCAACGTAACCTGGGATATGAAAATCGTTCGATTGATTTGTCGACGGCCTATGGG
>JABMOJ010000426.1 GCA_013204195.1 SAR86 cluster bacterium | reverse complement strand
CTGTATACTCGTTCGAAAAGCGCTTACCGGACGTACGCTGGCAAGCCAAATAATGCGGAGATAAAAACATGACCGACAACAACGCTGATAAGCAACCGGAGCATGGGAATCGCGAATATTGGCGCGCCAACCTGCGTCTCATGTCGGGTTTGCTACTAATCTGGTTCTTGGTGTCATTTGGCTGCGGTATCCTGTGGGTTGACTATCTTAACCAATTTCATTTTTTTGGCTTCAAGTTAGGTTTTTGGTTCTCTCAGCAGGGATCTGTTGTGGTCTTTGTTTGCCTGATCTTTGTTTACGCTTGGCGCATGAACCAGCTGGATAAAATTTACGGCGTTGACGAGCGGGAGTAGGCGATGAGTGCCCAAGTGTTAACCTACCTGTTCGTCGGCCTATCCTTCGCCTTATATATCGGTATCGCGATCTGGAGTCGTTCGTCATCAACCAGCGAATTTTATGTTGCTGGTGGCCATGTACATCCATTAGCAAATGGTGCCGCCACAGCTGCGGATTGGATGTCTGCCGCTTCCTACCTGTCTATGGCCGGGATCATTGCTTTCGAGGGTGCAGACGGCGCCCGTTATCTGATGGGCTGGACCGGTGGCTACGTTCTACTGGCGTTGTTGCTGGCGCCTTACCTGCGTAAGTTCAACAAATTCACGGTGCCCGACTTTGTCGGTGATCGCTATTATTCTCAGGCTGCGCGTTTGGTCGCGGTGGTGTGCGTGATCTTTATTTCATTCACCTATGTGGCCGGTCAGATGCGGGGCGTGGGTGTGGTATTTTCACGCTTCCTGGAAGTCGATATTAATACCGGCGTGGTTATTGGTATGGGTATCGTGTTTTTCTATGCGGTGCTGGGGGGCATGAAGGGCATTACCTATACCCAGGTTGCCCAATATTGTGTGCTGATATTTGCCTACCTAGTGCCTGCAATCTTTATCTCTCTGACTTTGACCAATAATCCCGTGCCTATGTTGGGCCTCGGTAGCACCCTTGCTGCAGAGCCGGTGTACCTGCTGGATAAGCTCGATGGCTTGACGACAGAGCTGGGGATGACGGCGTTTACCGCAGGCAATAAGTCGACCATCGATATGTTCTTTATTACCGCAGCTCTGATGGCGGGGACCGCGGGCTTGCCTCATGTTATCGTCCGATTCTTTACCGTTCCACGGGTCAGAGATGCCAGAATTTCGGCTGGCTATGCGCTTGTGTTGATTGCCTTGTTGTACACCACCGCGCCTGCGGTGGCGGCGTTTGCTCGGGTTAACATCATTAATGCTATGGATGGATTGCACTATAGCGATGCGCCGGAATGGTTTGGTAAATGGGAAAATAGCGGACTGATCGCCTGGATTGATAAAAATAATGATGGTGAGATTCAATACCGCGGGGGTGCTGCCATGGAGCAGAAGCCAGTGTATGACCTCGGTCGCGGAGCGAGCGGTGAGCGATTACTCACTAATAAGGTCACCTCGAATGACAACGAGCTCTATATTGACCGGGACATTATTGTCCTTGCTCATCCGGAAATCGCTCAGCTGCCGAACTGGGTCGTGGCCCTCGTGGCAGCTGGTGGTCTGGCTGCAGCTTTATCGACGGCGGCGGGTTTGTTATTGGTGATCTCTACGGCGATTGCCCATGACCTGTTGAAAAAGACCTTTCGGCCGAATATTACGGAGCGCCAAGAACTGCGTTACGCGCGTCTGGCAGCTGCCGTGGCGATCGCTATCGCGGGGCTGTTTGGCATCTATCCGCCGGGTTTCGTCGCAGAGGTGGTTGCCTTCGCCTTTGGTTTAGCGGCGGCTAGCTTTTTCCCGGTTATTCTTCTGGGTATTTTCTCGACTCGGATGAATAAGGAGGCCGCGATTAGCGGTATGCTCACTGGTTTGATCTTCACCTTCAGTTATATCGTTTATTTCAAGTTCATCAGTCCGGAAACCAATAGTGCGGCTCACTGGTGGTTTGGTATATCGCCAGAAGGTATTGGCAGCCTGGGCATGATCCTGAATTTCATGGTGTCGTTTGTCGTCATGCGTATAACGCCACCACCACCCCAGGAAGTCCAGGATCTGGTGCAGCATATTCGGATCCCACAAGCGAGGCATAGTAGTCCATGAAAGACGCGTCTGATCTTATTGCCCAGTACCAGAGTGAGGGCATTAAAAGAGTAAAGTTTGCTGTCTGTGACATAGATGGAGTGTTGCGCGGTAAATATATCAGTCTGGAGAAGTTCGCCGCCATCGCTGACGGCACCTCGGGTTTTTGTGACTGCGTACTCGGTTGGGATGTCGACGACCAGCTTTATGATAATGCGGCCTTCACCGGTTGGCATACGGCCTATCCCGACGCATTGGTTCGGTTGGATCTAACGACTGAGCGAAGGCTTTTGGATGAAGGTAATATACCGTTTTTCCTAGGCGATTTTGTCACTCGGGATCAGCAAGAGTTACATTCTATTTGCCCCCGCAGTCGGCTCAAGGCGGTCTTGAGTCGAGCGCAGTTGGCGGGCTTCAGTGCGAAATTGGCATTCGAATATGAGTTTTTCGTATTCGATGAAACCCCCCATTCAATACGCGAAAAAAATTATCGCAACCTGGTGCCTCTGTCGCCTGGAAATTTCGGTTATTCAGTGCTTAGGACGAATACTCACGCTGATCTGTTTAATGAGTTAATGGACTATTGCAGCGCTCATGACTTTGCTTTGGAGTGCCTGCACTGTGAAACAGGTCCCGGTGTCTGGGAGGGGGCTATCGCTGTCGATGATGCGTTGGCGGCTGTGGATAAGGCGATAATGTTCAAAACGTTTGTGAAATCTTTCTTTCAACGGAAAGGGCTAGTTGCGACGTTTATGGCCAAATGGTCCCTGGATTACCCAGGCCAGAGTGGTCACTGTCATCAATCACTACAACATTTAGATAATGGCGAGAGCGCGTTTTTTGATGCAAATGCGCCACACTCTATGAGCGAAATACAACAATTTTATGTTGCGGGTCAGCAAAAATATTTGCGCCAATTGTTGGCGATCACTTCGCCGACGATTAACAGCTACACACGGCTGGTAAAAGGGGCTTGGGCACCAACGGCAGCGACATGGGGTGTCGAAAATCGCACCACTGCATTGCGAGTGATTCCTGGTTCCGCAAAAAGTCAGCGAGTTGAATTTAGGGTTGGCTCGGCTGATGCGAACCCTTATCTCGTGGCTGCAGCGACTCTGGGGGCTGGATTGCTCGGCATTGAGGAAAGGCTTGAGTTGACGGCCCCTGTCGTGGGTGATGCCTATGCCATCCAAGATCAGCTGCCGCCGGATTGGCAATTTCCAACGAATTTGCGAGATGCAAATCGAGCCTTGGCAAAGTCGGAAGCGGCAAAAAACCTATTTGGCGAGCCCTTTGTTGAGCACTTTGTTGCTAGTCGAGATTGGGAAGTCCGGCAGTACGAAAAGCAGGTGACTGACTGGCAACTACAACGCTATTTCGAAATTATTTAGGCGCGGCATAGCTGGCGGAGCAAGTATTGAAAATCGGCATTCTAAAAGCAGATTCTGTCCTCGAGCAGTTTCAAATTGATTTCGGCGAGTATCCGGAAATGGTATCTCGAGTTCTAAGCGCAGCCACGCAGCTCGAAGGCGACGATACACTTGAGTTTATTGCCTTCGATGTTGAACACGGCCAATATCCCGAAGGCATCGGCGATTGCGATGGCTATATCATCACTGGCAGCAAAAAAAGTGTTTATGACGATGAGCCCTGGATTCATCGATTGCGCGAGTTTGTGGTTGAACTGGATAAAACCAAAACACCGACAGTGGGTATTTGCTTCGGTCACCAGATGATGGCAGAAGCCTTAGGGGGCAAG
Source organism: SAR86 cluster bacterium (assembly GCA_013204195.1). GTDB lineage: Bacteria > Pseudomonadota > Gammaproteobacteria > Pseudomonadales > Azotimanducaceae > UBA4582. The sequence goes on along the minus strand of JABMOJ010000426.1, from coordinate 3,930 downwards.
ACCGAACCTGCCGACGTGGGCTGGCGGGTTGGCGTACATGACGCGGAAGTGCTGACCAAGGCCAAGTTCATGAGACCCGTCGCGAATCAATTTGCACTACTGTACTCCCACAAAGATCAGGTGAGCAAGCTGCCGCCAGGCGCCACCCTGCTGGCGAGCAGCGATAATTGCCCGAATGCTATGTTCACGGTCGGCGAGCATATGCTGGCTCTGCAGGGGCACCCGGAATTCATCAAGGAATACTCACAGGGCCTGATGGAGTTGCGCCAGGAAATGCTCGGTGCTGAAAAATTCAGCGCGGGGATCGCCTCGCTAAATGTGCTAACAGACCAGCCACTGATCGCTGCCTGGATACTTCGGTTTCTGGCGAGGAGTCGTCCTCAAGCCCCCGTCGAATAACGATTTCGCGGTTTTTTGCGGACCCATTTTGGCGGTGTCATCGATGGTGCGAGCCATGCAGGTAGTGAAATTAGCTGCTGATCTAATTCAGTTGTGAATCATCGCGGCTTAGTGCAAATTCTGTCGCTTTATTAATATCTTTATCAAAGTAAGGAAGGCCGTCGTGGTGGATAACATGTCTCGTCGGGGTTTTGACCCCTTGACCTATTATTTTGAAGACCAGGCGCCGGGTAGTGGCGAAGTGACAAAGGTCGCCGAGGGTTGTTATTGGGCGCGCTTACCTATGGGTGGGCGCCTGAATCACATCAACGTCTGGTTGCTGAAAGATCATGATGGCTGGACGATTGTTGATACGGGTCTGAATTCACCAGATGTTCAGCAGGACTGGCAGGCCATTTTTAAGCAACATCTTGGCGGGCTGCCTGTTATCCGAGTGATCGCGACGCACTTGCACGCAGATCATACGGGTAATGCCGGGTGGCTCTGTCGTCAATGGGGTTGTGAGCTATGGATGAGTCGCAGTGATTTCTATATGTGTAAGGTGATGGCGGCCGATGGACCTTCCGACGTGCCGGATGACGCCATCAAATTTTATCGGCAGGCGGGCTTTGATGAGGCTCGCCTAGATCGATATCGCAGTCGATTCGGCCAGTTCGGTGCCAATATTACGCCGCTACCGGCAGGTTATCGACGTATCAAAGATGGCCAGTATATTGATATAGGCGGTCGTGAGTGGCGAGCATTGATCGGTCATGGCCATGCGCCGGAGCATGTCTGTTTATATTGTCCAGAGCTCAAGATCATTATCGGTGGTGACCAACTGCTACCGAAGATCACGCCTAATGTTGGGGTCCAGCCCTCGGAGCCGCAGGCTAATCCGTTGAAAGACTGGATTAACTCCTGTATTCGGTTCAGGGAGTACTTGCCGCCAGATTTAATGGTTTTGCCTGCCCATGAAAGTATCTATACCGGTGTTCATGAGCGACTAACCGCGTTAATCGACTGGCATGAAGTCGCACTTTTGAAGCTTTATGATTTATGTGCAGAGCCGAAACGCGCCGTTGATGTGTTTCCTGCATTGTTTCGCAGCAAGATCACAGATTGGACTTACTTTCCCGCAACCGGTGAGGCCATCGCGCATCTGCATTGCGCGCTCGAGCGCAGAATGCTGAAAGTCGAAGTGGACGCTGATGGCGTTGCCTGGTGGCGCCAGGCGTAACCGTTTGTTGTTCGAGTTGATGCGGGCCCACCTGATAGGCTGAGCCCGCGAGTCACTCGACTTACTTGGGGGCGAAACGCACGCCAGCGTCGACTCGAATGGTGCTGCCGTTCATCATACAGTTTTCATAGATGGCGACAGCCATCTTGGCATACTCTACCGGACGGCCCATTCGCTTCGGAAAGGCGGCGTCTTTAACCAGGTTCTGTGAGGCTGCCTCAGGAATGCCTTTGGTGATGCCGGTACTAAACAGGCTAGGGGCAATCGTCATTACCCGTACGCCCATGCTGCCAAGATCTCGGGCCATGGTCAGTGTCATTGCCGCGATGCCACCTTTAGCCGCGGAGTAAGCCACCTGGCCAATTTGGCCCTCGAATGCAGCAATGGATGCCGTATTGATGATCACGCCCCGCTCACCATCCTCGTTGGGCTCATTGGTGCCCATTTTTTCTGCTGTCAGCCGGGAAATATTGAATGCGGAAATCAAATTCAGGTTAATGACTCGTTGAAAGTCTGCTAACGGGTGAGCGCCATCCCTGGAAACTGTGCGTTTAGCGAGGCCACCGCCGGCGGTGTTACACACAAAATGAACCCCGCCGAGTTGCTCTACAGCGGCATTAATAGCCGCCTCTGTGCCTTCAAAGTCCATGACGTTGCACGGATGGAAAGTGGCGCCCAAACGCTCAGCGACCGCCGCACCATCGGAGGTGGGTAAATCCAGTATGGCAAGTTTTCCGCCTTTCTCCACCCATAATTCAGCTGTCGCAAGGGCCATGCCTGATGCGCCACCGACGATAATTGCGTTGTGATCTTTAATTTCCATGGTTCTCTCTTTTATTGCGAAGGTGAGTGACTGCAATACGGCACGGGATGTCCGGTAGTTGCGGTGTTTTACTTTGTCGTGATCATACTTACCCAGAATTCGGTCTGACTCAAGCCGCCTGTTGCTAAATAAAGATAGCGTCTGCCAACGCTGAACTCATTTTGCTGGTGGGCATGGTTTTGAAGCAGGCAGGCTAAATAGTACCGTGACGACCTAGTGATGTGGCCAAATTTGATGTTTTGGCCGCGTCTAGGGTACAGTGCGTTTCTGGCTAGCGGAGGACGTCATTGATGAATGACGCGACTTTTCCGGCAAATAGATTTCGCCAATTAATCCTTTAATATATTGTTAGACGTATAAAAATGAATCCGCTGGTGCGACATATAAATAACAGAAACTGGAGCGTGTAGACATGGTTGAACTTAATGACGAGCAGGAGGCATTTCGCCTCTCAGTACGAGGCTGGTTAGAGGAAAATTTCCCGCCAGGGCTAAGCGGTAAAGGCGTTGAGCTGTTAGGTTATGGAGAATATACCGGGCCACTGCAGGCCGATGCGTCGCTCTGGCAACAGCGGTTGGGAGCGAAAGGCTGGGGTACACCCACTTGGCCCAGCCAGTATGGCGGCGGCGGTCTTGACCATATTCAGACCAAAGTATTACACGAAGAAATGAGTCGGCTCGGTGCTTTCAACCCGATTATCGTGTTAGCGGGCATGGGCGTGACGATGGTGGGTCCGACGATTCTTGAATACGGCACCGAGGACCAGAAGAAACGCCACCTGCCACCCATGTGTCGTGGTGAAATACGCTGGTGCTTGGGTTATTCGGAGCCGAATGCAGGCTCTGACTTAGCCTCGCTGGCGACCAAAGCTGAAGATCAGGGCGATTGCTGGGTGGTCAATGGTCAAAAGGTCTGGACCTCGGGGGCCGATATTTCTCAATGGTGTGGGGCGCTTGTGCGTACCGATAGTAAGGCGAAGAAGCGTAACGGGATTAGTTTTCTGATGTTGAAAATGGATCAGCCTGGTATCGAAACACGACCGATCAAGCTGATCGCCGGTGCATCACCTTTTTGTGAGACCTTCTTCACTGATGCTCGAGCCGACAAGACCGATATGCTGGGCAATCTGAATGACGGCTGGAGTGTTGGTAAACGCTTGCTTCAACACGAACGCGCGAGCCAAACCGGGGCACGGAATACCGGTGGTGGCAAGTCAGAGGCGTTGCAGGACATGGCGAAGCGCTATGTGGGTACAGATGCCGAGGGGCGTCTGGATGATGCGGATCTGCGTTTGCGATTGGCAAACCACTTAATGGATGCTCAGGCGCATGGTTTAACCATCAGTCGTATTACTGCAGAGGCCCGAGGAAATGTCGAGGTCAGTGCGTCGGCGTCAATACTGAAAAACTCAGCCACGCATGTTGCCCAAACTCAATCTGAATTGACCCTTGAGTTAATGGGGCATAGCGGGCTCGGCTGGGAAGGCGAT
>JABMOJ010000032.1 GCA_013204195.1 SAR86 cluster bacterium | reverse complement strand
TTTCCACCTTGATTAGGCCGTCGCCCTGACAGGCCTCGCAACGACCGCCCTTTACATTGAAACTGAAGCGACCGGGCTTGTAGCCTCTAGATCTTGCCTCTGATGTTGCGGCGAACAGCTCGCGGATCGGAGTAAAAATATTCGTATAGGTCGCTGGATTAGAGCGTGGTGTTCGGCCGATAGGACTTTGATCGATATCCACCACCTTATCCAAATGCTCAATGCCTTCAATAGAATCAAAGGGTGCGGTCTGTGGATTAGTGGCACCGTTTAACGACTTGGCGGCGATGGGATATAAAGTGCCGTTGATCAGCGTCGACTTGCCCGACCCAGACACGCCGGTCACGCAGGTCATCAGGCCGATGGGGATGCTGAGGTTAACCTTCTGCAGGTTGTTACCGCGCGCACCGAAAATACGCAATTGCTTGTCGGGATCGGCAGGCTGGCGCTGAGCGGGCACAGCAATTTGACGTTTACCTGATAGATATTGACCGGTAATCGAGGCTTCGCTCGCAAGAATATCGCTGAGGTTGCCCTGGGCTATCACCTGGCCACCATGAACGCCTGCGCCGGGGCCGATGTCGACAATGTGATCGGCGGCACGAATAGCTTCTTCGTCGTGCTCGACCACAATCACAGTATTACCAATATCCCGTAGATGCGTCAGAGTATTGAGTAGGCGTTGGTTGTCACGTTGGTGTAAGCCGATCGAAGGTTCGTCGAGAATGTACATGACACCCACCAGCCCCGCGCCGATTTGGCTGGCAAGCCGAATACGTTGAGCTTCACCCCCTGACAGGGTGTCCGCGCTGCGTGATAGAGATAGATAGTTTAGGCCTACATCGATGAGAAAACGCAAGCGCGCGCTAATTTCTTGCAGAATTTTGTCGGCAATCTGTTGGCGTTGGCCTTCAAGTGCCAGGCTGGAGAAATAATCCAGCGCCTCCTTGATCGACCAATGCGTTATCTCAGACAACGACCTGCCGTTGATGGTGACCGCCCGGGCGTCGGAATTCAAGCGCGTACCCGCGCATGCAGGACATTGTTGCGTGCTCATAAACTTGGCCAAATTTTCTCGAACCAGACCCGACTCGGTGTCGCGATAACGGCGCTCCATGTTCGGTACGATGCCCTCGAAGGGGTGGGCTCGCGTGTAGGTGTCGCCCTTGTCGTTGACATAACGAAATTGAATCATCTCGGCATCGTTGCCGTAAAGGATCGTCTGGCGTTGGTCCTCTTCGAGCTCGCCAAAAGGTGTGGTCATCGAAAATTTAAAATGCTCGGCGATCGACGCTAGCATTTGATAGTAGTAAATATTGCGGCGATCCCAGCCCTGAATCGCGCCTTCCGCGAGAGACAATTCTTCATCGAAGATGATTTGCTGAACATCGAAAAACTGCTTGATACCAATACCATCGCAGCTAGGGCATGCCCCCGCAGGGTTGTTGAAAGAAAACAACCTGGGTTCGAGTTCGGTGATCGAGTGTCCGCATTCCGGACAGGCAAAACGAGAAGAAAAGACAATGTCGGGCTGGTCGCCGTCCAAGTAGGCAATCGCGGCAAGCCCTTCTGAAAGGTTGACCGCAGTCTCGAATGAGTCGGCGAGACGAGTCATTAGGTCTTCACGAACCCTAAACCGGTCGACTACCACCTCAATAGTATGCTGTTTATTCTTATCCAGATCCGGTAGGTCGTCTAGATCTGCGACGATGCCATCAATGCGCGCGCGCACAAACCCCTGGGCGCGTAACTGGCTGAACAGGTGCAGGTGCTCGCCTTTACGCGCCTTGATTACCGGCGCCAACAGTAGCAGACCCGTGCCCTCGGGTATCGACATGACCTGGTCAACCATCTGGCTAATCGTTTGGGCTTCCAGACGTCGACCATGTTGCGGGCAGTGAGGTTCGCCGACTCGAGCGAACAGCAGGCGCAAATAATCGTAAATTTCGGTAATGGTGCCCACCGTCGACCGCGGGTTATGGTTAGTCGATTTTTGCTCGATAGATATTGCGGGCGAG
>JABMOJ010000425.1 GCA_013204195.1 SAR86 cluster bacterium | reverse complement strand
GTGTTGGCGGCGGCCTGGATGCCGAAGGCGTGCTTGCCGAAAGGAATGATATTGAGGTAGAGGGCCAGAATTTCTTGTTTGGAAAGTTCCTGCTCAATCTTCAGCGCCAGCAGCATTTCTTTGAACTTGCGAATGAAGCGCACTTCCGTGTCGCCGGATATATTTTTCACCAATTGCATGGTGATTGTGCTCGCGCCGGTGCGGATTGAACCCTTATTACGCACCAGCTGCCAAGAGGCATTTGCCAGAGTGATCAGGTCTATGCCGCCATGTTCAAAGAAGCGTTTGTCTTCAGTATCGAGTAGCGCGCGAACAAAAAGTGGCGGTATCTGGTCGAAGGTCACAGGTACTAGTCTTTCGCCAAACTCCTGGATTAGTTTCTCGTCGGCGGAATAGATGCTGAGTGGTGCTCTGAGTTTGACGTTGCGAAAGCTCGCTGCATCAGGAACTTGGGGATTCAAGTACAAATAGGCGGCCGCGAGAATGAGACATGCGCCACAGACTAAAGTCGCGGTAGACCATAAAATAAATGAACCAAGACGCCGCATAGTCTGAATTATTAACCTCTAGTCCGGTGACGGACGTTAAAGCATGGGAATTTCGCTGGACTCCATTATAAAGGTAAACGTCTCTGAATGCCGAGCGGGCCTCGGAATTAACGCATTCATCGGTAGTTTCGCGTTTCTGAACGGGTGTAGACGGGCGCCTTGAAGGTTGTTTGAGGGTTGTTTGGCGCCACGGTCGGCGTCCAAGACGACCTGTCGGTCGCCAATAGTTACGCTATAATTACGCGCAAGTTACATTGTGTTTACGTATTCGCTGGTATTAAATGGGCCAAATTCGGCATCACATTGATATCGTCTGTCAGCCTTATCAGCGGATTAATGTTTCGCTGAATTTTACGGGAGCTTAAATCGTGTTTAGCTTTTTGAGCAAAGGATCGAACATTATGCTGGGGCTGGATATCAGTTCGACATCCGTAAAGTTGCTGGAACTGAGCCGGTCGGGTGGTAAGTACCGCGTCGAGAGTTATGGTGTTGAGCCCTTACCGGAAAATTCCGTGATCGAAAAAAATATCAGTGACGTCGAAGGTGTGGGTGAAGCCATACAACGTTTGATCTCGCGCTCTAAAACAAAAGTTAAATTGGCCGCGGTGGCGGTGGCCGGTTCGGCGGTGATTACACGAACGATCGAAATGCCGGCCAACCTGAGCGATGCGCAGTTGGAGGACAGCCTGCGGAGTGAGGCGGATCAGTATATTCCCTACCCTCTGGAGGAGGTCGCTTTGGACTTCGAAGTCCGTGGTCCCTCGCCGCGAAGTGATGAGCAGGTCGAGGTATTGCTAGCGGCGTGCCGGCGAGAAAATGTCGAAATGCGTCAGGCGGCGCTGGAGATCGGTGGTTTGAAGGCCAAGGTCGTTGATATTGAAGCGCATTGCATGCAGCGCGCGTTTGACTTGGTGCGAGAACAGTTTCCCAGTGAGGGTGGTGAAGACCAGGTCATCGCGATCATCGATATCGGTGCCACCATGACCACGCTGAGCGTCTTAACCAACTCGGGGACGCCTTACACGCGGGAACAACTATTTGGCGGCAAACAGCTCACAGAAGAAATTCAACGGCGCTATAGCCTGTCGGTGGAGGAGGCGGGTCTTGCGAAGAAGCGGGGCGGCTTACCCGATGATTATGCGACTGAGGTTTTGCAGCCATTCAAGGAAGCGGTCGTGCAGCAGGTTACTCGATCGCTACAATTTTTCTATTCTTCCAGTACCCACGACGATGTTGATCATATCATTCTCGCCGGTGGTACTGCCTCAATCGAGGGACTGGGCGACATGGTGGCGGCGAAACTTGGCACGCCAACTTCCATCGCTAATCCGTTCGTCAATATGTCTCTGTCACCCAAGGTCAATGAAGTCGGCCTGCATAATGACGCGCCGGCATTGATGATTGCCTGCGGTCTGGCCATGCGGAGCTTCGACTAATGGTGCTGACTCAAGCTCGGAGGCCGCGACAGGATGGCTGATATTAAAATTAACCTGCTGCCTTGGCGCGAAGAGCTGCGCGAGGAACGCAAACAAGAATTTTTGAAAATATTAGCGGGTGTGTTGCTCTTGGCGGCAACGATCACTTTCGGTGTTGACCGTTTCTATCATAGCCAGATTGATACTCAGCAGGCGCGTAACAGCTACTTGGGTAAGGAAATCAAAATCCTCGAAGAGCGCATCGAGGAGATTCGAATGTTACAGCAGAAGCGCAATGAGTTGCTGGCGAGAATGAAGGTGATTCAAGAATTACAGGGTAATAGACCGGTCATCGTTCGATTGTTTGATGAGATGGCGCGGCGTCTGGCAGACCGTGTCTACTTTACCAGTCTGTCGGTCCAGGAGAAGTCAATTACCATCGACGGCGTGGCTGAGTCGAATAACAGAATTTCCAGTCAACTGCGCAACTTTGATGAATCGGACTGGTTTGAGAAGCCAAACGTGACCGGCATTGTTGCTGATCCACGGAATGGCCCGCAGGCGAGCCGGTTTAAATTAATGGTTCAGCAGAGCACGCCAAGCGCCGCGGAGGTGGATTAATCATGGCCATCCAAGATGCGATTGAGAGTCTGCGAAGTTTTGACCTGAATGATCTGAATGACGTCAACAATATTGGTTCCTTGCCCGTTGCCGTTAAATCGATCATCTGGATGCTCGCGTTTGTTGCAGGGCTGGCCATTGGTTATTTTATTTTCGTGACCCCATTACAGGAGGAGCTGACAAAAACGCAAAAACAGGAAGTCAGCTTACGGGTTGACTTCGAAAAGAAATATTTTGAGTCGGCTCATCTCGAGGGTTATCGACAACAGAAAAAAGAGATGGAGCTGTCTTTTGAAACGATTCTTCGGCAGCTGCCGAGTGATACAGAAATCCCCGGCTTGATTGAGGATATTACGCTTGTGGGACTGAAAAATGGGTTGAACTTCACCAGCATTAATCTTCAGGCAGAAAAGAAGTTTGAGTTCTATATTGAAAAACCCATTCAGATAGTTGTCTCTGGCAGCTATCACGAGCTGGGATCGTTCGTCAGCGACGTCGCGGACTTGTCGCGAATTGTAACTCTCCACGACTTTACGATTCTTCCTGAAGGCGCAGGTGCGCGTGGCGCGGAAAACATTGGCGGAATATTGAGGATGAATATCCTGGCGAAAACCTATCGTTATAATGATGAGCGTCGATGAGGCCCTTAATGAATAAGCGGAGCCCGTCAGAGGCAGCCATGGAGCGCGGCGTGCACCGCCTGCTGAATATGACTTTTCGATTCGGCGGATCAGTCTTGTTGGTTTTGTTGCTCGCGGCATGTTCCTCCGACGACGAGTATGCGGATATCACGGCGTTTATGGAGAGCGTAAAAGCTCAGCCTGTCGGCAGCATCGCGCCGTTACCTGAATTCGAGTCTTATCAGGCCTTCAGCTATAGCGCGGCCAACCGCCGCAGCCCATTTGAGCCACCAATCATCGTTGTGCAGAAAAGCGAAGAGCAGAAGCGCAATGTCGGCATTAAGCCACCCCCGGATCATGTTAAGCAGTATCTAGAGAAGTATAACCTGTCGGCATTATCGATGGTGGGTACCCTCGAGCAAGATGGCAGTTCCTGGGCGCTAGTTGAAGATGGTGATCAAGGTGTTCATCGGGTTCAGGTCGGCGACTATCTAGGCTCCAGCTGGGGGCGGGTTGAAGGCATTAATGACAGTCGTATCGATATTACCGAGATTGTCAGTGATGGCTCTGGTGGCTGGCTGCGCCGGCCCAGAACAATTGAACTGCAAGGTCTCAGTGATTAAATACTACTTTCAGAGGTGTTTTATGGCAGTCACAAGAGTGACAGGAGTGATTGCGATCATTCACAGACAGGTAGGGAAAAACATGCTGGCGAGTCTATTGCTATTAGTGGTGGCGCTCATCCCGTCCGCGGCGTTGGCAGCTGTGAGTATGGATGGCATTGAATTTTCGTCGTTGCCGGGTGATAAAATTGAGATCCGTATGCATTTTGACGGGATGCCGCCAGCGCCCACTGGCTACACGATTGAGCAGCCTGCCAGAATTGCCCTGGATCTAACGGGAGTCAGCAGTGGCTTGGCTTCAAAATATCATCAGCTAGGCGGTGGGAACGCTCGCAGTGTCACTGTCGTTGACGCCGGCAACCGGACGCGAGTTATTGTTGCGATGACAGAGCTTATGCCCTACTCAACCCGAGTTGACGGCGATACGCTGGTGCTTCTAGTGGGTCAGTTGGACAATCAGGCGCAGGTGAGTCTGGCGCCGACGCAGCAGGCTTCACGGGGCTTGAATCAGCAAACGCAGAGCGCTCCCTCGGCAGGTTCTCGAATCGAGGCGATCGATTTCAGACGCGGCGAAGGTGGCGAGGGTCGTGTAATTGTTAACTTATCCAATCCCGGTATTGGCGTGGATGTTTCCAGCGAAGGTGGGAAAATTCGAGTCGAATTCACCGCTACGCAAATCCCCGCTGATCTACAACGCCGGCTGGATGTGGCAGATTTTGCGACCCCTGTGCTGATAGTCGATGCCTTGCCAGAGTCAAACAATACGATCCTGATGATCGAGCCGACGGGGGGACTTTGATTACCTCGCCTATCAGGCCGACAATGTTTTCACGCTGGAGGTTAAGCCTCTGACTGCCTCAGCGATGGAGTCGTCCTTAGATCAGGCGTTTCGCTATCGTGGCGAGAAGTTGTCGTTGAATTTTCAAGACATCGAGATTCGAGCAGTCTTGCAACTCATTGCCGACTTCACGGACCTTAATTTGGTGGCGAGCGATACGGTCTCTGGGCGAATTACCTTGCGATTAAAAAATGTACCATGGGATCAGGCGTTGGATATCATCATGAAGACTAAAGGTCTGGATAAGCGCCAGTTAGGCAATGTTCTGATGGTGGCGCCCGCGGCCGAGCTCGCGGCTCGAGAAAAACTCGAGTTGGAAAGCCGCCAGCAAATTTCTGAGTTGGCGCCCCTACGGACAGAATTCATCGAGGTAAAATATGCCAAGGCCAGTGAGATTTATGCCTTGTTTAAGAGCGGCGACGAGGGTGCCGGTGCTGGCGTGGTATCCGGCCGTGGCAGTGTTATCGTCGATGAGCGCACCAACTCGATTATACTGACTGAAACCGCGGACAAAATTAACGACTTTCGAGCCGTCCTCGAGAAGTTAGATGTGCCGGTGCGACAGGTCATGATTGAAGCCCGAATCGTGACGGCGAGCTCTAGTTTTACTAAAAATCTCGGTGTTAGGTGGGGAGCCGGGGGCTATGGATCGGTGAATAATTCAGTGCTCCAAGCAGGCTCTAATCTGGATGCGCTGGAAACCATCAGGGGATCGTCCCTGGCCGGCGCGGACCTGGCATTGACCAGTGCTGATTCGCTGGTGGTTGATCTGCCCGGCGGGTCGGGGAACTCCATTGCCCTGGGCATCCTTAGTAGCAAATTTTTGCTGGATCTCGAATTATCTGCCGCTGAAGTCAGCGGCGAGGGTGAAGTTGTCGCTAGACCGAAGGTCATTACCGCAGACAAGCAGGCGGCAACAATTTCTCAGGGTCAGCAGGTGCCTTATCTGGAGCGTGCAGGTGGTGATACGGGCGCTGCCGGCGGGGCCACAGTGGCATTTATCGCTGCAGAGTTAGTGTTGAATGTGACGCCGCAGATCACGCCTGACGACCGAATTATTCTCGATCTGGATGTGACTCAGGACGAGGTGGGTGCGGCGCCAGCAGGTGGTGGAGCGCCGCCGATTAATACGAGTAATCTAACGACCAAGGTGTTGGTGAATAACGGTGATACCATCGTTCTTGGTGGCGTGTTTAAAACTTCGGATACCAACAGCATCAACAAGACGCCGTTGCTTGGCGATATACCTTACCTGGGTAGCTTGTTCAGAAGTACTAATCGTACTCGGACGAAGACCGAGTTATTGATTTTTATCACGCCGATCCTACTCGATGACCCCATGACCAATCGTTAACGAGTGTCGAGCAAGCGGTTTAATCTTGATTAAGCCGCTTGTTCTGGCCTGCGAATACTGGCGTTCGCGAGCCAGCTTGGGTAGAGTCGCTCCATGCCAATGTCGAATGAAAAAACCAAGCGCAATATCTTCCTGGTCGGACCCATGGGTGTGGGTAAGACGACGGTAGGGCGCGCGCTCGCCCAGCAATTGCATCTCGAGTTTATTGATTCTGATCAGGAGATTGAGCGGCGTGCGGGCGCGAATATCGCCTGGATATTTGATGTTGAAGGCGAACCGGGATTCCGTGAGCGAGAGACCGCGGTGTTGGACGATCTCACCCAGCTAGACGATGTGCTGATTGCCACAGGTGGTGGGTCTGTGCTCAAACCTGAAAACCGAGAATTTTTGCGCTCTCGAGGGCTCGTCATTTTTCTTGATACCTCGCTAGATATGCAAATTAAGCGTACGGCCAAAGATAAAAAACGCCCCTTGCTGCAAACGGATAACCCGGCGGCGGTCTTGCGCGAGCTCAAAATCTTTCGCGATCCCCTCTACAACGAGTTGGCGAACATTAAGGTAGCGGTAGGTGATAGCAGCAGTCGACGGATCATCACGTCCATCGTTCGAAAGCTGGCTAAAATTAACTATGTATAGACTGGCGGCTGATGCCGTCGGCTAAAGGTCAGAAGAAGGAAGTTATTGTGGAAGTTGTCAATCTCGGACTTGGGGACGCCAGTTATTCGATTTATATCGGTGCTGGCCTCCTTGACGATGGTGCTTTGCTACGTCGTTATATCCATGGACGTCAGGTGCTGATCGTGACGAATACCAATATTGCCCCCTTGTACCTTGAGCGCTTGCAAGCCGCCTTGGGAGATCTGAATGTTGGTGTGGTGGTTTTACCCGACGGTGAGCAATTCAAGACCTTGGCGAGTTTGGACATTGTTTTGACGGGTTTGTTGGAGGGCCGCCATAATCGTGCCACCACCCTGATAGCACTCGGAGGTGGTGTTGTCGGTGATATCACCGGTTTTGCCGCGGCTTGTTACCAACGTGGCGTTGCTTTTATTCAAGTGCCCACGACACTACTGGCTCAGGTGGATTCTTCTGTCGGTGGAAAAACAGCTGTAAACCATCCTCTCGGCAAGAATATGATCGGTGCTTTTCATCAGCCGCAGGCGGTTATCATTGACCCGGAATCGCTGCGGAGCTTGCCTAAGCGAGAGTTGATTGCGGGTATGGCCGAGGTGATTAAGCACGGTGCGCTGGCAGACCTGGTGTATTTTGAATGGCTAGAGCAGCATATGGATCAACTGTTAGCCCTTGATCTTGAGCTGATGAGTGAGGCCATCAAGCGCAGTTGCGAGATCAAAGCCGATATTGTCTCGCGGGATGAGAAGGAGCAAGGCGTCAGAGCGCTGCTTAATTTCGGTCATACTTTCGGGCATGCCATTGAAACCGGCATGGGCTATGGTGCCTGGCTGCATGGTGAGGCCGTTGGCGCAGGGATGGTGATGGCGACGGCACTTTCTGCTCGGCTGGGGTTGTGTTCCGCGGCTGACAATGAGCGCCTTGAGGCGCTCATCGCGCGGGTCGGTTTACCCGTGGTACCGCCGGCGGTGTTGAAGGATCAATTTTTGTCCCTGATGAACCGGGATAAGAAGATGACTGATCAGGGTTTAAGGCTGGTGCTTTTAAGCGGGTTGGGTCAAGCGATATTGGTGGACGACGTCGACGCGAAGGATCTGCTAGCGATTATCAACGGTTAGCTGCCTGCAACCTTTGGCTGCAGGCAGCGCGCGTCAATGGGTTCAGACGCGGCTAAGGTGCTGAATCACGGTAGTTGGGTATTTCCCATCAAATCACGGTCTATCTCTCGTGCCGCCTCGCGGCCTTCGTTAATTGCACGAACCACTAGATCCTGGCCGCGCCGACAGTCGGCGGCGGCATAGACCTTAGGTACAGAAGTTCGGTAGTCGCTTTTGTTGGCAACAAAATTCCCGCGCCCATCAACCTCCATGTCCAACTCGTCATTGATGTAATGTTCAGGTTGCAGAAAGCCCATAGACAGAAAGATTAAGTCGGCAGGCCAGGTCTTTTCCGTGCCTGGGATTTCTTGTAATTGTTCATCCACATTAATCGTAATGATGCCTGTCAATTGACCAGCATCGTCTCGAACAAATGATTTACTCGCGATTTGATAGACCCTGGGATCATCGCCGAATTTCTCTGCGGCTTCTGTATGGCCATAGTCAGTGCGATGAATCCGTGGCCACAGTGGCCAAGGATTGTTTGCGGCACGTTCGGCAGGTGGACGAGGTAGCAGCTCGAAGTTCACTAGCGATTTGCAGCCATGGCGTAAGGATGTGCCGATGCAGTCGGTGCCCGTATCGCCGCCACCGATGACGATGACGTCTTTGCCCTTGGCGGAGATGAACTGGCCGTCGGCGTGATCGGAATCCAGGAAGCTCTTGGTGTTGGCAGTGAGAAATTCCATGGCCAAGTGTACGCCAGGGCCTTCTCTGCCTGGGATATTCAAGTCCCTGGCGAGGCTGGCACCGGTAGCCAGTAGCACGGCATCGTTATCAGCAATAAGGCTTTGCACGGCAATGCCATGACTACCCTGGCCACCGACGTCGGCGTTAACGAAGAAAACGATACCCTCGTCGCGAAGCAGTTGAATCCGCCGTTCGATGATCGCCTTGTCGAGTTTCATGTTTGGAATGCCGTACATGAGTAAACCACCGAGGCGATCGGCGCGTTCATAGACGCTGACAGTGTGTCCGGCACTATTGAGTTGGGCTGCAGCAGAGAGCCCAGCGGGACCGGAGCCAATGACGGCAACCGACTTGCCGGTTCGAGTGACAGGCGGCACCGGTACAACCCAGCCTTCGTCAAAGCCACGGTCAATAATGGCGGCTTCGATGTTTTTGATGGTGACCGCCGGATCCGTGATGCCTAACACACAGGCACCTTCGCAGGGTGCGGGACAAACTCGGCCGGTGAACTCCGGAAAATTATTGGTCTTATGCAACCGGTCTAAGGCATCACGCCAGCGACCGTGGTAAACCAGATCATTCCACTCAGGAATCAAATTATGGATCGGGCAGCCATTGGTAGACTGGCAGAACGGCACGCCACAGTCCATGCAGCGTGAGCCCTGTTCCTGAAGGTGCTTGGGGTCGTGGTGGGTATAGATTTCTTTAAAATCCACCATGCGCACCGCAGGGTCCCGGTACGGCTCTACCAGGCGTGCAATTTCCTTAAATCCAGTTGGTTTACCCATAGTTATCTCTTACTGCTTGTTAGTAGAGTCCGTTGATCTCAGGCACTGGCGACGATGCGCGCCTTTTGGGCATTGTTGGCCATCAGGACACGTTTATAATCGATTGGCATAACCTTGACGAACAGGGCCAGGCTGGCATCCCAGTCGTCGAGCAGTGCGCTAGCCACATTTGAGCCAGTGTATTGTAAATGTTGCTCAATCAGGTTGCGGAGCTCGAGAATGTCGGCGGCCTCTTCCAGCGGCTCCAGACCGATGGTTTCCATATTACACCGGCGTTCAAAGTCGTGGTCGCGGTCGAGTATATAGGCGATACCGCCACTCATACCCGCGCCGAAGTTTCTTCCAGTCCGCCCAAGAACCACCACGCGGCCACCTGTCATATACTCACAGCCGTGGTCACCGATGCCTTCGACAACGGTGCTGGCACCGCTGTTGCGCACGCAGAATCTTTCGGCGGCTATGCCGCGGAAGAACGCTGAGCCGCTAGTGGCACCATAGAGCACAACATTACCAATCAGGATATTATCCTCTGCCACAAAGCTACTGACCTTCGGCGGGTAGATTGCTATCCGGCCACCGGACAACCCCTTGCCGACGAAATCGTTGGCATCACCTTCAACCGTGATGCTGATACCTTTCGCTAGCCAGGCACCGAGGCTTTGCCCGGCGGTTCCCGTAAGTTTGATGTTAATCGTATCGTCCGCGAGCAATTTTCCGTGAGTCGCTTTGGCAACCTCATGGGACAACATGGTGCCTACCACGCGGTTGATGTTGATGACCGGCAAGTCAATGTTGACCACCTCGCCATTGAGGAGAGCGGGCTGAGCCAGGCGAATGAGGTCGTTGTCGAGGGCTTTTTCAAGGCCGTGATCTTGCTCCATGACCCGATATACTTGCGTGTCGTCATAGACGATCGCGGCGGGGGTCAGAATCGAGCTGAAATCCAGGCCCTTAGCTTTCCAGTGTTGCAGTGCCTGGTCCATTTCCAGAACATCAACTCTGCCGACCATCTCATTGACATTGCGGAAGCCGAGTTCGGCCATGATCAAACGCATTTCTTCAGCGACCATAAAGAAGTAATTGACGACGCTCTCGGGCTTACCGTTGAATTTTTTGCGCAGTTCTGGATCCTGGGTCGCGATTCCTACTGGGCAGGTATTCAAGTGGCACTTGCGCATCATGATGCAACCCAGCGTGATTAAGGGTGCCGTTGCAAAGCCAAATTCCTCAGCCCCGATCAAGGCGGCAATGGCCACATCGCGGCCAGTTTTCAACTGTCCATCGGTTTGCAGATAAACTCTGGATCTGAGATTGTTCATCACCAATGTCTGGTGTGCTTCGGCCAGGCCCAGTTCCCAGGGTAATCCTGCATGTTTAATTGAAGTTAGGGGTGAGGCGCCAGTGCCACCGTCATGGCCGGCAATCACCAGATGATCCGCCTTGGCTTTAGTCACACCTGCAGCGATCGTTCCGACACCTATTTCGGCGCCCAGTTTGACGCTGATGCGGGCTGTGGGGTTGGCATTTTTCAGGTCATGAATCAGTTGCGCCATGTCCTCAATAGAGTAGATGTCATGGTGCGGTGGTGGGCTGATTAAACCGACGCCTGGGGTCGAGTGACGAATTCTGGCGATAGTCTCGTCAACTTTGCCGCCGGGTAATTCTCCACCCTCTCCAGGTTTTGCGCCCTGAATGATCT
>JABMOJ010000424.1 GCA_013204195.1 SAR86 cluster bacterium | reverse complement strand
GGTCAAGAGTGTGACTTTGTGTGAACCTCGAAATGATAGCAATATTGGCTATTTTCCAGATTCCGTGAGCGCCCGCGGCACCAAGCACTTGCGTGAATTGATGCAAGTTGTCGACCAAGGTGACCGTGGGGTTCTGGTGTTTTGCGTCCAGCATTCGGCTATTGAAGCCGTTCGCCCGGCGCTGCATATAGATCCGATCTATACGGCAACGCTGACGTTGGCAATGGCCGCTGGCGTTGAGGTCATGGCTTATCGAGCGGACCTGAGTGCCACCGGTGTTCGTCTGGTTGAATCCATCCCCGTGTCGCTGGTAGAGCTCGAATGAGGAGGCCTGTCGTTTGGATATTGTTGATGGCAGCGGTGGTGGTTAGTGCAATCGTGGCGATGTTTCTGGGTAGCGCGACGATCTCTCTGGCGCAGGGATGGAGCCTGCTCAACGGTGAATCGACGGCCCCGCTGGTGGATACGATTGTTCTCCAAATCAGGCTGCCAAGAGTTCTGTTGGCGCTGATTGTCGGTGCGGGCACCGCTGCTACGGGTGCAGCGATTCAAGGTATGTTTCGAAATCCGCTCGCTGACCCAGCGTTGATTGGCGTTTCCAGTGGCGCCGCGCTGTTTGCGGCGGGTTATATGGTCTTGAACCTACACAATTCGGCGTGGGGGTTTCTGGGTCTGGCTGGCAGCGCGTTCACGGGCGGCTGCATCACGACACTGCTGGTGCTAAAAGTGGGTCAGCGCAGCGGAACCATTTCCAGCATGTTGCTAGCGGGAATCGCGATTAACGCGATTGCATTAGCTGGCGTAGGTTTATTTTCTTATCTCTCATCAGATTTGCAGTTAAGGTCCGTGGCGTTTTGGGCGCTCGGCAGTTTCAATGGCGCTGATTGGGGCAGCGTTCAAGTCGCATTGGTTATTCCGCTAGCTGTGCTGTTGCTGTACCAAGATAGTCAGAAGCTCAATGCCGTCACTCTGGGTGATCTTGAGGCCACGCACCTGGGTATTAACGTACCCAAGTTGCGGACTCGAATTGTGCTGTATACCGCGGTCATAACGGGCGCGAGCGTAGCGCTGGTGGGTATCATCGCGTTTATCGGCCTGGTTGTGCCGCACTTGATACGCTTAACGCTGGGTTCCAATCACCATACAGTCATACCGGGATCAGCATTGCTGGGCGCGTTGTTGCTGCTAATGGCGGATACTCTCGGGCGCGTGATTATCGCACCCGCAGAATTGCCCGTGGGGATACTGACGGCGCTGTTGGGCGGACCGTTCTTTATTTACCTGGTTGTGCAGCAAAAAGGCAGGCTGGGTATATGACACTTCGCGCTGAACATTGTGGTCTGAGCTATGCAGGTAAAGCGATATTGCGTGATGTCAGTCTCGAGCTGAAGCCGGGCGAAATTCTCGCCGTCGTGGGCCCTAATGGTGCGGGTAAGTCCTCTCTCGTGGGACTGTTGGCGGGTACCAGTCAACCTACGCTTGGGTCTGTCACGCTCGACAATCAGCTTTATACTGATCTCTCCCTGGCTGCAAGAGCCACCCAATTGGCCGTTCTGCCACAACACACTAGCCTGGATTTCCCGTTTACCGTTGATGAGATTGTTGAAATGGGCAGGATACCCCATGGTGGCAATGCTCGAATGCACGCGCCCATGCGTACCGAGATCGCCGAGTTGTTAGGGCTCGAGGCGTTGCGCGAACGGGTTTACACCACCTTGTCTGGGGGCGAGAAGCAGAGAACGCAGCTTGCTCGGGTGCTTTGTCAGTTATGGGATGGTATGCCAGGCAGTTATTTTTTGTTTGATGAGCCCACTGCGGCCTTGGATATCGCGCATCAACTGGCCTTTATGAGTCTGGCCCGGCAACTGGTCGAAAAAGGTGCCGGGGTGTTGATGGTGATGCATGATATTAATCTTGCGGCCCGTTATGCCGACCGGCTTCTGTTGCTTAAAGACGGTGAGGTCATGGGCATGGGCGCTCCTGCGGAAGTGTTGACGAATGAGCGCGTTAAAGCAGCCTTTGGGGTGACTCCTGAGGTCGTGCAGCTGGCCGATGGCAGTCGACAGTGGCTGTTTGTCGAATGATTTTTTCGTGGTTCGATCGTTGGCCCAGGGGTTAACTTGCAGCGTCGAGCCTTTGATGGATGTGAATGGATGGATGTGAATGGATGGATGTGAATGGATGGATCTGAATGTATGCGACGGCTGAGAATAAATCGGCCATAATTCTCGAAAATCCACAAGGACTAGCAATGCCGGAAGGCTTTGTATTAACCCGGCAATGGCTGGAAAAACCTGACGGTCAAGACCTGGTATTCTGGCTTGCTACCGATAGCGGGCCGGTGAAGGTTGTAATCGAAAATCACGAGTCGGTATTTTTCCTGCCACTGCCGCAGATTCCTGCAGCGAGACGGATTCTGGGAGATAAGCCCCGTTGGCGGGATGCTGCCGTGCCCCTGCGTGATTTCCAGCAAACAGCGGTACACGCCTGTTACTTCACTTCGCAAAAAGATCTAAATGTTGCCCGTTCACGGCTTTGGCAGGCCAATGTGCGGCCTCTGGAGGCTGATGTTCGGCCGACGGATCGCTATTTGATGGAGCGGTTCATTACCGGCGCTATGTCGATTGAGGGTGATGCTGAGGTCCTAGATGGCCTGCCTGTCTACCGTAATCCGCGCTTATTACCAGTCGAGTATATACCGCAGTTGTTGGTGGTTTCGCTGGATATCGAGACATCCTATACAGAGAATATTCTTTACTCGATTGCCGTCTCGGGTCTGAATTTGGCCAAGGTATTCATGGTATTAGATAGTCTCCCGCCAGATCATGGCGACCCAGCGTTAGACGAGAGGCCGGACTATCTTGAGTCTGTGGCCACCGAAGCGGCGCTGATTGAACGTTTCCTTGAATGGTTTGCGGTACTCGATCCAGACGTGGTTATCGGTTGGAATGTGGTTGGATTTGATTTGCGGTTTTTGCAGAAGCGTTGTGAGTTCTACGGTCTGGCTTTCTCGTTGGGTCGACAACAACAGGAGGTGCGTTGGCGATCTGCCAGCCAGGGCCAACAGCGGCATTATGCCTTGGTGCCTGGTCGAGTGGTCCTCGATGGCATTGAGTTGCTTCGAACCGCGACCTATCAATTTGAGAGCTTCAGTCTGGAAAATGTCGCGCGGGTTTTATTGGGGCGCGGCAAGTTGGTTCATGATGTTGATAGCCGCGCGGCAGAAATCCAGGTCATGTATGCTCAGGACCCGCGCGCATTGGCTCGCTATAATCTCGAAGACTGTGTGCTGGTAGAGGAGATTTTTGCCAAGACAGACTTGATCCGCTTTGCTCTCGAGCGTGCTCGTTTGACTGGTCTTGATCTGGATCGGCCCGGAGGTTCTGTTGCGGCCTTTGATTTTTTGTATCTGCCGAGGCTTCATCGTCAAGGTTACGTTGGCCCTGTGGTGAGTGAGCAGATTGATTCGGGTAGTCCCGGCGGCTATGTTCTGGATTCAAAGCCGGGGCTTTATGAGCATGTCATCGTCCTGGACTTCAAGAGTTTGTACCCGAGTATTATTCGTACTTTCCATGTGGATCCGCTGGCCATGGTTTGTGGCGAGTTGGAGGGTGACGGCATAGCTGGCTTCAAGGGCGCGAAATTTTCTCGTCAGCATTATATTTTGCCCGCAATTATTGAGAGTCTCTGGTTGGCTCGCGACCAGGCGAAGTTGGCGGGCCAAACTGCCATGTCCCAAGCCATCAAAATCATTATGAATTCTTTTTATGGCGTTCTTGGCACGCCTGGCTGTCGGTTTTTCGATCAACGCCTGGTGAGTTCAATTACCTTGCGCGGTCATGAAATACTGCAGACCACCCGTGATTTGTTAGAGGACTGGGGCTACTCAGTAATCTACGGTGACACAGATTCGGTATTTGTCTGGCTCAGAGGGGCCAGCCAGACTCGGAACGTGGATGCCACGGGACATGACTTGATGGCCAGGTTGAACCTCTGGTGGCAAGCGCAGGTCGCGACATCAGCCGGTACGGTGAGTTGTCTCGAGGTTGAGTACGAGGCCCACTTCTCACGTTTTCTGATGCCTACTGTCCGTGGTTCGACGACGGGCAGTAAGAAGCGCTACGCCGGACTGATCAAGACCGGTGACGAAGAGGTGTTAGTCTTCAAGGGACTGGAGACAGTTAGGAGTGATTGGACGCCCTTGGCGAGGGTGTTTCAGCAGGAGCTCTATCGCCTGGTATTCCATGACCAGCCGGTTGCCAACTTTATTCGAGATACGGTTGCATCAGTGTACGCCGGTGAACGAGATGAAGAATTGGTGCTGCGTAGGCGCTTACGCCGCAAGCTTGAAGATTACACCAAAAACGTTCCGCCGCACGTTAAGGCCGCCAGGCTTAGTGATGATATTCGGGCCGCCAGGGGGCTCGCCCGTTTATTGACCCATGGCGGATGGGTTGAGTATGTCATGACAATCAATGGGCCCGAACCGCGTCAATACCGAGTCTCGCAGATAGATTACCAATTCTATGTGGACAAGCAGATAGCGCCTATTGCAGACGCTATCCTGGCGCTGACGTCGACCTCATTATCGAAGCTCACCGATCGACAAATGGGCCTATTTGAACAGGCAGAGCGTTAATAAATCTAGCCGAGCAGGGCTCGAACATCCGCGGTGGCCATGCGTGCGCCAAAATGGCTAACCAATAATGCCGCCGCCTTATTGGCGATATGCGCAGCCTCTACGTAGTTCATGCCATGGTTGATGCCGTATAAGAACGCGCCAGCAAACATGTCTCCAGCGCCAGTGGTGTCCACCGCCTTGGCGGCAAACCCGGGTACTAGATTGACCGCCTTGCCGTCGAAGACGATGGCGGCGGTGGCCGTCCACTGGTGGGCGCGGACGGG
>JABMOJ010000423.1 GCA_013204195.1 SAR86 cluster bacterium | reverse complement strand
CTGCAGGAACATAGCTATTTATTGCTCCTTTAGCACCGGGCAGTTAAGCACTTCATCTCGATTCACCGAGTTGGCAACAGTCGCCACCGCACAGGCAGTGAGTGACCGGCTAAGATAATACTGACCCACTGATCTGACAGCCTGGTGGGCAGCAAATGACGCAACCGCTGCCGCTAGCGGTAAAATCCCAGCATTCACCTGCTGGCAACGCCGCCCGCTCTATTTGTGATAATAAGTGCCTATCGCCATCTCCATTTGAGGAATTGGACTGATCGATTTAAGCCTCAATCGGCGCCATCAATTATCCAACCCAAAATTCGACAACGAGCAGAGATCTCTCAACATTGCCTGCGAAAGTGCTGATCAGCGACCCCGTCGAAACATCTGGCAGACTAACCCGAACGGCCAACGGACGATAGTTGGCGCCACTAGACAGCACGAGACAGCACTAGACAGGACTAAACATCCTAGGCAACTACCGCCTCGTCGATCCTCGCTATCAAAGCCTCTTCCAAGGGACCGGCAGCCTCTGCTGCGAGACACTCGGCCAACTCTTCACGATTCTTGACGCCGAGAACAACCGTATCAACGCCAGGCATCGACAACGCATACTGATGAGCGAGAAAGGCGATACTGACACCGAGCTCAGCTGCGATCGTGCGAACACCCTGCGCACGATTAAAATCATGTCGTTCGGCGGAGTCCGGCTTAACATCCCGATCAATAGCATCCGTCAAAGCGCCCGCAGCAACAGCCCGAATTCCCATTACGCCGACGCCCGCTCCGTGAGCCGCACGAATAACCGCACGAGGGTCAGCTTGCTCTTTACAGATCGCCATACTCCCCGGTGAATCCAGCAGGTTAGCCATACACTGCACCACATCTGGTCGATGGTTAGCGGCCAGCAGACCGAGATTGGTGACTTGGGTACTGGCTGCCGTCACACCCCAGGCGCCAATGCGTCCCTGTTGTTTCAGCTTCTCGAACACCCGCACCACATGGTCCTGGTAGTTGTGCCACGTCACTGCAATATGGGGCAATGCTCGAGGGCGAAGACTCTCGGTCCAACCATCAGGTACTACGTAACCGTGAAGAATAAACACATCAACATAGTCGCGCTGCAACCGCGCGCAACTGGCATCCAGCGACTGCACGAGCTTGTCTTCAATCAGCTCTGCGGCCACGCCGCCCACCATGCACTTGGTCGTGACCCGCACGTCATCGGGATAGCCCCCGGCAAATGCCAAACCCATGACCGTCTCGGCTTCACCCTGACCATACAGGGGCGCCATATCAAACAGATTGATACCACTGGCATAACTGGCATTCACCGTGGCTAACGCCTCATCGCGGGAAGTTGTGCCCCATACCTGCCCGATACCACCGCCGCCCAGGGTCAAACGGCTAATATTGTCTAGCGGGCCCAGCGAATTCGTTTGCATCATGTTGCGCTCCAAGAAGTCAGTTGGTTGTCGATACCAGCAGGGATTGATTTAGCGATGCGGGTGCTTGGCCCCACAGTGTCTAAAGATTTGGCGGCCTGAATGAGTCGAAGACAGCCCATTCCAATCCACCCTAAATAAAGACTCAGCCTTATCCTATACGCCACAGGCTTCCCTGAC
Organism: SAR86 cluster bacterium; assembly: GCA_013204195.1. Lineage (GTDB taxonomy): Bacteria > Pseudomonadota > Gammaproteobacteria > Pseudomonadales > Azotimanducaceae > UBA4582. The sequence continues at coordinate 1,640 of JABMOJ010000423.1, read as the reverse complement.
GAGACCTGGATCAAATAGCTCTAGTCTCACAATGGCCTTGCGATGGTCTTCACCGGTCTGCCTCTCTGCCTGCGCCATTCAGCTCGATAACAACTCACAACCGCGACAACAGAACAGCCTGTTACCGGTTATACTTGCGCCACTGATGGAAAGCGACAAGTGACATGTTTCAAGCGGTCCCCCCTGTAAAACGTTGTAAGATGATCCCATCAAATTCTTTGATCTATTGGCTATTGATACTGCTTGCGCCTTGGTTTTCGCCACAATTTGTTGTGGCCGAAGCGCTCAAGGGCCAGGTTGTGGCTATCGCTGACGGCGACACTCTGACGCTGCTCGTGGGTTCCGCTCAACACAAGGTTCGCCTGACGGAAATTGACACACCTGAACGCGCCCAACCCTGGGGCCAAAAAGCGAAACAAGCCTTGGCAGCTAAAGTCTTTCAGCGCACGGTAATGGTCCAGGTCAGCGGTCATGATCGTTATGGCCGAACCCTGGGCCGAGTCTATCTCGACAATCGTGATATCAACCGAGAATTGGTCGAGGAAGGCCATGCCTGGGCTTATCGACAGTATCTCACCGACCAGGATTTCTTAACCGCCGAGGCCCTGGCCCGAGACCTAAAGCTCGGCCTGTGGGGCTCCCCGTCGCCAGTCCCGCCTTGGGACTGGCGACGGGGCAAGCGCAAAGCCAAGCCCAGGGACGAAGACCTGGCTACAACAAGTCTGCAATGCGGTAACAAACACTTCTGCAAGGAAATGATTCATTGTGCTGAAGCCCGATTCCACTTGCTGACTTGCGGTGTAACGAGCCTTGATGGCGACAAAGATGGCATACCCTGCGAGGCACTGTGTAACTGAATCCGTTAGACCAATTAGGTTTTGGGTATTAGGATAGACTGCGCACCTCTTCGACTACTGTTATCCAACGAACGGAAAATGGCACCATGGGCCAAGGCGTCAACAAAGTCATCCTCATCGGCAACCTCGGGCAGGATCCAGAGACACGATTTATGCCGAATGGCAATCCTGTCACCACCTGCAGTATCGCCACCAGCAAGACCATCAAGGACAAGAAAACCGGCGAGGCAATTGAGCGCACAGAATGGCATCGTGTTGTGTTCCTCCACCGTCTGGCGGATATTGCTGGGAAATATCTGAAGCAAGGCAGTCAAATTTACGTTGAAGGAGAGCTGCATACCAAACAATGGGAAAGGGACGGTCAAAAGCATTATTCAACAGAGGTCATCGCAGGCGAGCTAGAAATTTTAGTAACCGGCAGCACCGCAGAACCCAGCGATCCGGTCGGGAATATGACTCAAACCACGAAAACGACTAAAGTAAAGCACACGTAAAAGTCACCGAAAGGCGGGGGAAGTCTCGCCTTAACCTACCGGCGGACTCGAATTTTCATGACAAACCTGGCATACAACACTCATCCTCAATAAGGAAAAGATCATGACCCTAAAAGTCATCGGCGCCGGTTTTGGGCGCACCGGCACGCTGTCATTAAAACTGGCGCTGGAGCAACTGGGCCTGACCCAGTGCCATCATATGATGGAGCTGTTCGCCAGTGAAGCCCAGCGGCAGTTCTGGCATGACGCCGCCTTTGGCAAAAAAATGGATTGGGATACAGTCTTCGAG
>JABMOJ010000422.1 GCA_013204195.1 SAR86 cluster bacterium | reverse complement strand
GAGGTTGCGCAGCGCCAGCGTGATGAGCGTCTGGCCATGGCGGTCGTCGCCATCGACAGTGATGCAAAGCTCAAACAGTTGATTGATAATTTTGATGGTACACTGGACCGCGAGACGATCATGCCGCGAAACCAGTCAGGAGACTAGTATGACCATGAAAGGCGGGCTGGATGGCTTGATGAAACAAGCCCAGCAAATGCAGGAAAAAGTGCAGGATATTCAAGCGCAATTGGCGAAGGCCGAGGTCACCGGTGAGTCGGGCGCTGGCATGGTGAAAGTGGTGATGACCGGCCGGCATGATGTCAAACGCGTCCAGATCGACCCCAGCCTGTTGACCGAAGATAAAGAAATTTTGGAAGATTTGCTCGCCGCCGCCGTCAATGACGCAGTGCGACGAGTTGAAAATAACCAGAAGGACAAGATGTCAGCCTTGACCGGGTGTATGTCATTGCCAGCGGGATTTAAACTTCCTTTTTAAGGTCGGGTTGCTGATTCGGTTTTAAATGGCGACTCTTGATTAAGCACTTTTAATGAGCGCTTCTATTCAAGTGCATTTAGACCGCAGCGCCGCGCGTTAATTAGGCTAAGCACAGCAGCCAGTGAATCAGAGTGTGCTGCTGGGTGATTGACACAATTTCAACAAGACTGAGTTAGTTAATGAATAAGTGTGAGAGAGTGGGATGAACCAAATTCCTGTCATTGAACAACTAGCTGACGCCCTGCGTTGCTTGCCGGGCGTTGGCCCCAAGACGGCCCAGCGCATGGTGTTGCACCTGCTGGAGCATGATCGTGTTGGTGGTCGGCATCTGTCTGGTCGTCTACTTGATGCCATGGACAAGGTTGTTCATTGTGATGTCTGCCGAAATTTTACCGAAACGCCCCGTTGTGAGATTTGCAGCAATCCCCGCCGCGACCATTCAGTGGTCTGTATCGTTGAAAATCCCGCTGATGTGATCGCAATAGAGCATACAGCGGGTTATCAGGGCGGTTATTTTGTCCTGATGGGTACGCTGTCGCCACTAGACGGCATTGGCCCGGAAGAAATTGGCGTGGCGCAGTTGATACAGCGCTGCGAGGCGGGCGTGACTGAGGTCATACTCGCGATTGGATCTACCGTAGAAGGCGAAGCAACGGCGCATTATATTGCGGAAAGCCTTAAGCCCCTCGATGTTAAGGTGTCAAGAATTGCTCATGGAATACCGCTTGGCGGTGAGCTGGAGTTTGTTGATGGTGGTACATTGTCCCATGCCCTAGCAGGAAGAAAACTGATTTAATGACTGTAGACTTTGAAATTGTAGACTCCCCCCGAAGGCTGGAAGAAGTGATCAACCTGGTTCGCCAGGCCGATGCCGTAGCGATTGATACGGAATTCGCTCGCTTCAACACCTATTATCCTATTGTTGGCTTGATTCAGATATACGACGGCAGCCATTGTTACCTGATTGATCCGCTGGAAGTCACAGAACTGGGTCCCATTGCGGACCTGCTTGAAGATGAAGCCGTGATCAAGGTGTTTCATGCCTGCTCGGAAGACCTGGAAGTCTTTCATCATGTGCTCGAGGCTTTGCCGAGCCCCTTATTTGATTCCCAGGTTGCCGCTGCGGCTCTGGGTATCAGCTTCTCTATTGGCTACCAGAAGCTGGTCGCACATTTCCTGGACCTACAAATTAGCAAAGAAGAAACCCGCTCCGACTGGTTGCAGCGGCCCCTGACCCAATCGCAATTGGAATATGCCGCGCTGGACGTTATTCATCTATTGGATATCTATCGCAAGCAGGTCGTTGCGCTCGAGACGCAAGGCAAACTGTCATGGGTTCATGAGGAATGCGCCGGTATGACAACGAGCATCTCAACGGACGTGGATCCGCAGATCGCCTATCAACGGCTGAAAGGCATGGCGAAACTGAATCAGGAGAGTCTGTACCTGGTGAAGACCTTATGCGCCTGGCGTGAGGTTAAGGCCCGTGAGTTAGACGTCCCCAGAAATCGAGTGATTGATGAGAAGTCGTTGATCGAGGTTGCGCAGCTGGACTTCCTGGATGTCGGCGGGCTGCATACACATACGACGCTGTCGTCCCGCCAGGTGCGTCAGTTTGGTGACGAGCTGATCCAGTTGGTGACCCGTGCTCGAGATATCCCCACCGCCGAGCGCGATGTGATTAGCGATGTAGACAGTGTGCCAGTGAGCAACAGTCTCATGAAACAACTCAAGTTGAAGGTGGCGGAGACTGCCGAGTCGGTGAATATCGCACCAGAAATGCTTGCCCGCCGGCGCCATCTAGAGCAGATTTTACGCTCGGGTATGGATTCGGGCCAATATCAATTGCCAGAAGCCCTGTGCGGCTGGCGCAAGACCGTGATTGGCGACGAGTTAATCGCGCTGCTGGCGCGCTAGGGAGATCCACTTGGTACTGTGTGACGTTTACAAGAGTTCAAAAAAATCTGGCCTGTTCGTGTATGTGAATCGAGCGGAAGGCCTGGCCCGTGTGCCAGAGGACTTGCTCGCGCAATTTGGTGAGCCGTCAGTGACCTTGAGTTTTAAGCTTCACGAGACTCGACGCATGGCGCAACAGGATCCGGTGGTGATCATGGCTAATCTCGAAACCCATGGCTACCACGTGCAGTTGCCGCCCTTGCTTTACCAGTTTGGTAACAGCAAGTGAGCCTGCCATTCTGGCAAACCAAGACCTTGAGTGAAATGAGCAATCCCGAATGGGAGTCTCTATGTGATGGCTGCGCGCGCTGCTGCATGCACAAATTGGAAGATGAGGACACGGGCGAGGTGCATTACACGTCCATCGTCTGTCGCTATCTAGACCAAGACAAATGCCAATGCTCTGACTATTCTCAACGTAATGTGAATGTTCCTGAGTGTGTGCTGCTCACCCCGGAGCGGGTTGACGAGTTTGCTTGGCTACCGAATACATGCGCTTATCGGCTGATCGCCGAGGGCAAGGATCTCTATGACTGGCACCCGTTAGTGTCGGGAGATAAGGCCTCGGTTCAGGCAGCCGGCATTGCGGTCACCGGCAAGGTCGTCGATGAACGCAGTGTTCATCCCGATAGTCATCAAGAGTATATTGTTCGCTGGGTTGAGCAATAAGCCGCCCCGGTATCAAGTGTAAGGATCAGGGTTAATCCGACATGGCTGAAATCATCCATCAATACGAATATCTAATCGCTTGGTGTGTCTACGTGCTGGCAGGCTTGGGTTGCAGCGTTGTCTGGTGGAAAATGACATCATTTCTGCGGCACCGTGGCTGGCGTGATCTGGCGCGGGGCATCGTGGTGGTGCTGATCTTCACTCCCTGGTATGCCGGTGAGTCCCACCAGTTTATGGCACCGGCGAGTGTCGTGCTGATCATGGATCTGCTGCTAGAGGGTGCCAAGGGCGGCCTGCAAGGCGGGCTGGTGTTATTGTTCAGTCTGTTTGTCATGCTGATTGGTTTGACACTGCGGTTATTGTTTTGGCGTCGAACTGGGACGCCTTAAGCTTTCTCTATATGAGCAGTCGGCCTTGGGTAACATCGGCTTTCATGAATGCTCATCAATTTTATGAATGTTCAGTGGTTGTGCTGCTTCAGGGTGCTTGAGAAATCCGGTTGAAGGCCTGTTTTTAGGGGCCGACGAGGCACTTGCCGAGTTAGCCGGAAACTTGAGAATGCGCGGATTTAAGGCCTGGCCGCGTTTTTCGAAACCGTGCCGAGGCTTGCTTGGGCGAAAATAAAGACTTAATCAGAGGCCCCCTTGATATGTGCCGCCGACCAAATTACAGTAAGAGGCTGTTATGTTAATAAGAAACGCCTAATTGATTCGCATGAGTCAGAAAATCAATCTTTCTTCGCATCATTTCCTTGGTTACTAATTGGTCACTATCATATGAAATTTTCCAGCACTACGACGTATATCGCCACCGACGAACTACAGATGGCAGTTAATGCTGCCGTCATCCTTGAGCGGCCCTTGCTCATCAAGGGTGAGCCGGGTACAGGGAAGACCATGCTGGCGGAAGAGATTGCTGCCTCGCTGGGCATGGAATTAATTGCCTGGCACGTGAAGTCCACCACCAAAGCGCAGCAGGGCTTGTATGAATACGATGCCGTATCCCGCCTGCGGGACTCGCAACTCGGCGACGAGCGCGTCCATGACATTAATAACTACATTGCCAAAGGCAAGCTCTGGGAGGCCTTCACCAGCGACAAAAAATGTGTGCTGCTGATTGATGAAATTGATAAGGCCGACATTGAGTTCCCAAATGACCTGCTGCTCGAAATTGATAAAATGCAATTTCACGTCTATGAAACTGGCGAAACCGTCGTCGCCAAGCACCGGCCTGTGATCGTGATTACCAGTAACAACGAAAAGGAATTGCCTGATGCGTTTCTGCGTCGGTGTTTCTTCCACTACATTCAGTTCCCTGATCGCGCCACCATGCAGGAAATTGTTGATGTCCATTACCCCAAAATCAAGCAGGACCTGGTTAAGGAAGCCATGGAGATTTTCTTTGACGTGCGCAAGGTGCCAGGCTTGAAGAAGAAGCCGTCGACTTCCGAGCTGATTGACTGGTTGAAGCTGTTAATGGCAGACGATATTCCCGAGGAAATTCTGCGTAATCGGGACACCTCGAAAGCGATTCCGCCGCTGTACGGCGCGCTGGTTAAAAATGAGCAGGATGTGCAGTTACTTGAGCGATTAGCGTTTATGAACCGTCGTCAGCAAAACACTGGCGGCAGTGGCCCACAGAAAGGTTAAGCAACTATGTTGATCAACTTTTTCCTGGCATTGAAAAATGCCCGGGTGCCAGTTTCCATCACAGAACTGCTGCACCTGCTGGATATTCTCAAGGCCCGGCTTGTTTATGCGGATATTGATGAATTCTATTACCTGAGTCGAATGGCTCTCGTCAAAGACGAGCGCCACTACGATAAATTCGATCGCGCTTTCGGCACTTACTTCAAGGGTCTCGAAGACCTGTCAGGAATGCTGACGGCGATGATTCCCGATGAGTATTTGCGTCGCGAGTTTGAAAAATCCTTGACGGCCGAGGAACTCGAAAAGATCAAATCCCTGGGTGGTTTGGAAAAACTCATCGATGAATTCAAGCGTCAGGTGGAAGATGCTGCGCGCGGTGAAGGCAAAGATAAAGACAAAGAAGGCAAAGGCCGAGACGGTAAGGGCGATGACGGTGATGACCGCACGGGCAAGAAACGTCGTGGT
>JABMOJ010000421.1 GCA_013204195.1 SAR86 cluster bacterium | reverse complement strand
CATCATCGATGGCAATGTTCTTCAAGGCGTCTTTATGAGCGAAGTGGCTAGCAGCGACCCCACAAAGGCGATTATCACCGTCGCCGAGCAAGGCCGCCCAGTGGTCGACAAATCAGGTAACCGATTTCTCGTGCTTGAACAGGGTGCAAGGCATCGTGGCACACCCGGCCAAAACGACTACCAAGTCATTGAATTTGAGGAGTTCGGCCAACTTCTGCCGGAACGTAAAGTGGCTCAAGCGGAGCGGCGCAATTCGGCCTTGACCCTGAGCGAATTACTGAACAATTTGCAGAACCGAGCCTATGCGGCAGAGCTGCATTGGCGACTGGCCATGATTATCATCATTCCACTCATCGCCTTGATGGCCATCCCCTTAAGCAAGGTCAACCCAAGAGAAGGACGTCTCAACCGTCTGATTCCTGGACTAATCGTTTGCCTGATTTATATCATGAGTCTGGCTGCCGCGCGTTCTGGCCTGGAGAAGGGCACAATTCCTCTTGCTCTAGGGCTGTGGTGGGTCCATGGCATTGCCATCGTCTTCATCTGTGGACTTTACCGCTGGAACCGCTTCAGGAACTGACCAGACGTTCGCTCAAGGCTATAACGTCCTCTTCATCTCCACCGACACCAACATCGAACGACCACTGTTTCGATCGTTGACCGGAAATGCCACATCCAAGTGAATCACTTGGCCTTTATCAGACTTGCTCGGCAGCAGCCGCAGGCCAACACCCACATCAGCCTTCCAGCCATCCTTATCCACATCAACGTCTCGAAACCAGGCTCGCCCCACATCAGCGAATGCGGCAAAGCCGAGATTGAACAGACCGAAAGGCTCATACTGGGTAAACACGCGCTCCTCCATCGTCAACAAGATCAAACTGTCGCCAGATAAATAGTTGCTGCGATAACCTCGTAACCCCTTGTCACCGCCCAATGTCAACTCATACTGGTCCAGCGGATTTTTCAGCATGGATATTTCCATAGCCATAACCAGACTTCGATTATCGGTCTGGCCGCGATGAAATTTCAATGCCAGATTCAGTTCACCGTCGGCAATTGCCTGACGATTAATATCCCAGCGCCCGCGCCAGCTTAGGTTCGACTGCAGCAGCATTTTGTCTCTCGACAACCAAGTGTCAGCCCAGACCCCCTGCAAAATCACCTGCCGACCATTCGGCGAGTAACCCAGACGGGCGCGCAAGTCACGGCCTAGGTGAATATCTTCAGATCGCTTCATCTGATTGATGTTAAAGCCAATTTTGTAGTCGTCTTGCACCTGTTGGTACTCGACAAAGGGGTAAGCCAGGTTCAGATCATCGGGTACTCTTACAGGTGCAATTTCATCTGGCAGGGTGGCGTAATGCTGTTTTTCTAGCTGCAGGCCGAATAAATAACGCGCGACCTGCCCATCGATCAAGCCCTCGGACATACCAAAATAGGTGCTTACCGCCTGATCCTGCACCTGCAAGGCGCTCACCTTGACCGAACCTACATAACGGCTTTGAGTGAGCAGCGACTCTGTCGCCCCGACCCCCCAACTTCGACGTGTATCCAGCGCGTAGAACGGCAACCTGACATCGAATGAACGATAGTAACCGTCAGAGTTCTTCTCGACGCGGACCGAAAGATTGAGACGTTTACCTTGAAAATACGGGTCATTGTAATGAAATTGCAGCTTGTTTCGGTCTGGCTCCTGCTTCACTCCCAATCCGATACTCTTGCCTGAACCCAGAAAATTAGCGTCTCGAAAACCCAGACTAGTCGACGTATCACCGCCACTGGACTTCATAGATATCTCGGGCGTCAGGGTCCAGACTTCGTGGGTGACCACTTCAAGATCTACTTCATCCAGGCAATCCCGAACCACCCTGATCGCTGAATCAGCGATATAATTTTGCTGACGCAGCAACCGTTCGGATTCATCCAGCAGATGGTCATCGACTTGCTCGCCGGTCGAGAACAGCAACAACCGCTCAATGACTGCGGGCCGAGTGTACCTGTGCACGCTATTGGCCCATCGATAGAGCGCAAAGTTTTCCTGCGCATTAGCCGGATCAAATATTGGCAGGGTATTGATATAAATTTTTCTGACCGTTTTTTTATGGCCCACTTTAATACGGTCTATATCGTCGCCCCAGCGTTGCAACCCGGCATTAAAGTCATAACCGGGTAACGTCGGTTCGTAGTCCTCAAAGGTTGCGTCAGCCTGGCAATTCAAATCAGCGCCCAGGGCCCAGCCAGGCGTCATTAATAACGCGAGCCAAACACCTCGCAGGCCAACATGACTACTCATACGTTAACTTTCGTTCCAAGTAGATCAACACATTCAACCCAACCACTGCGAAGGCACCCATAGTATGACTAAAAAACGAGCACACCTAGACAAGGTTCACGGGAGGTTTGAATCAAGACCTCATATCTATTTGACCCACCACACGGCCAGGGCCGCCTGTTACGCAACGAGGTTTGGAATAGACTCAGCCACAGTTGTACTGCAAGCGCTTGGGATCCTGACTAACATTACCTTTCGGCACACCAACCGAAACTGCTTATGATCAAGCTCTCGACAAAAAAACAGCAACCACCGCAGAATTGACTTCACCCAAGGGTTAGCGTTCTATAGGTCATCCAAATATGACACGCTCGATTGTTACGGGTTTTCCTTGCGCCCTTGGAGATTAAGTTTTCGCTTAAGATTTCGCTTAAGTTGTGCCTCGAGTTCCTGACATTCGACCCGACGGAGACCCATCGTGACTATCCCGCGCCCGGAATACCCTAGGCCACTGCTACAACGACTCAACTGGCTCAATCTCAACGGCGAATGGCGCTTCGATACTGACCCAAAGAATACGGGTCTGGTCCAAAAGTGGTACCAGCACCATGACTACCAAGCCACCATTCAAGTCCCTTTCACCATGAATGCTAGCGCCTCGGGCGCATCCCATCTCACACCCTGCGACGTCGTCTGGTACGCTCGGGAGTTCGAGCTACCCACCCACTGGCATGAATCGCAATTATTGCTTCATCTGGGCGCCTGCGATCACCGTACCCAGGTCTATGTTAATGGTGAATTAGCGGGTGCGCATACCGGCGGCTATGCGCCCTTTCATTTTGACATCAAACACCTGGTCAAACCGGGCACCAATACCGTGACCCTGCGTGTCACTGACAGCCCCACCTGGACTCAGCCTCGCGGTAAACAAGCAGGTACTACGCGCTGGCCCATCGATTACGACCCGATCATCGGCCCCTGGCAGACCATTTGGCTAGAACCCGTCAACACGCTGCATGCCAGCAGTCTCTGGACCACTTACTCGGTTGCCGACCAGCTATTGAAGCTTAATGTCAAACTGTCAGAACTTGCCTGCGGCAGCCTACAATTAGCCCTTGTGCGTGACGGCATTATCGTCGCCCGTCTTGAGTCTGATTTTATTGACCGACCAGAAGTGAGGCTCGAACTCACCGTTGAACAACCCGCACTTTGGTCACCGGCCACGCCAACATTGTACGACTTGCAACTGACCCTGAAAGACTCGGCGGGGAACATTATTGATCGCTGTGACAGCTACACCGGTCTTCGCCAGATCTCTGTCAAAGATCGAACCCTGTACCTGAACGACTCGCCACTGTATTTGCGCGGTATTCTCGACCAGGGCTACTTTCCTGAAGGCTGGTATACCGCTGTAGACGACCGTGACCTCAAGCGAGATGTGGAACTGACCTTGGCGATGGGATTCAATTGCGCTCGCAAACATCAGAAAGCCGAGGATCCACGTTACCTGTACTGGGCTGACAGACTGGGTCTACTGGTCTGGGCCGAGATGCCCTCAGGGCGCATATTCTCTACTGAATTAATCGAAACCCTGAGTGCCGAATGGACCCAGCTGGTACAACGGGATCGCGGTCATCCAAGTGTTATCACCTGGGTCCCCTTTAACGAATCGTGGGGAGTCTGGCACCAGGCCAAGCGACCGGAGCAACAAGCCTTTGTCGATGCGATCACTTCCTTGACTCAGGCACTGGACCCCTCAAGACCCGTGGTGGGCAATGATGGGTGGGAATTTTCGAGCGGTGATTTATGGACCTTACATCTTTACGAGACAGCAACAGAAAGCATTGCCGAACGTTTGGCGGAATTATTGCGTGATCCCTCATCGGAGGTGGGCGGCGGGCGTGTCGGCGCCCTACCCGGCAGAGATGTGAGCCAACTGCCGGTATTACTGACAGAATGTGGCGGCATCGGCTTCACTCAAGCAACCGCTGAGGATCACTTTGCCTACGGAGACTTACCACTCGACAAGGTCGCGCTCAAACAACGATTTGAAGCCATCGCTAGCGAAATTCATCAAGCTGACAGCCTTTCAGGCTTTGTTTGGACCCAGCTCACCGATGTCCAACAAGAAATTAATGGGGTACTGTTTTTTGACCGAACGCCAAAACTCGCCATCGACGATATCAAAACCATTATGCGTGGTATCGGCCCAAACAGTTAATCAAAAACTCGCAACGGATTAACATCAGCGGATTATCATCACCGGATGAACATCAACTTCACTACTCAAGGTGTCTCGACCCCTTTGATTCGCGCGATATTGGCTACCGAGGCAGCAAAACGATGAGTCGCTAGCTCTTGATAGGCTGCTGAGTCATACCAGGCGTCCGCCTGCGCGCCTGAAGGAAACTCAATCAAAACGGTGCGAGTATACGGCCATTCCCCTTCACGTATTGTTGGCGCCTCATCCACCGCGAGCATCCGACCATCGTATTGATTGAACACCTGCATGAATCCCGCCTCGTAATTGGCGTATCCGGCGCGATCATGAATATTAATAAGAGCGACGAAATAGACTGACATGAACTTCTCCAGTAATTTTCAATAGGCCGTTAACCCATGGTATTGGCCGAGTTTTCTTCGAATAAACCTAGTGGCCGCTAAACTTAGGGGATCGCTTCTGCATAAATGCCTGCCTACCTTCAGCGTAATCATCTGACAAACGGATCATGGTGCGCTGCTG
>JABMOJ010000420.1 GCA_013204195.1 SAR86 cluster bacterium | reverse complement strand
GGCAAGACTAAATCATACAAATCCCTGACTTTACCCTGACGCTTATTTGCCAATGGCAGATTTGTGGATACAACCGCATTCGACATGCTTTTCACCTTAAAGTTAGTATTGGATCAACCGACCCTATCAATTTTGATTCGTCAGAGTTTAACACTTGGATCAATCTCAGCAAAAATAATTTTAGGTAAAAACGTTTAAGCGAGCGCCTGCTCAAAGTCGTTCAATAAATCCTCAGGCTCTTCGATACCGATGGAAAATCTCACTAACGAATCGGCAATACCCATCGAGGCACGCCGCTCAGGACCCATCTCGTAAAATATGGAATGGGCCACCGGAATAGCCAAGGAACGGGTATCACCGAGATTGCTCGCACAAATCACAAGATCGAGCTTGTTAATGAAATCAAAGCAATCGACACCGTCAACTAATTCGACACTGAATATCGCGCCCGGATGACGAAACAGCGCCGCCGCACGATCAAATTGCGGATGGTCAGTCAGCCCTGGATAATAGACCTGCTTCACCCTGGAATGCTGAGACAGGTATTCGGTGAGTATGATTGACGTCGTACAGGCGCGCTCCATTCTCAGCGCCAGGGTTTCAGAACCTACGGACAGGTGGTGCGCCGCCTCAGGCCCAAGTGTCGCACCAAAATCGCGCAAACCCTTTTTCTTGATCTGCGTGATTCCCCAAAGACTGACCGGGCCGGTCTTGTAATTATCATACAAATTGTCAAAAGTTGACCAATCAAAATTGCCCGTATCCGTTACCGCACCGCCCAGCGCATTACCATGCCCGCCGATATACTTGGTCAGAGAGTTCACCACCAGACTGGCCTTCACCGATCTCGGTTGAAACAGGTACGGCGTGGTCATCGTATTATCCACACAAAAAATTAATTGGTGTTGCTCGCATAAGTCACCAATGCCAACAAGATCGGCGACCTGGGTTCTGGGGTTAGCAATGGTTTCTACGAACACCAACCGGGTGTTTGGCTGAATGGCCGCCGCGACCAAAGCCGTGTCGGTAGCATCCACAAAACTGACTTCGATACCATGGGAAGCAAATGTATTAAATAGGCTGTTGGTGTTGCCAAACAAAAATGCGCTAGAGATGATATGGTCGCCGCGACGCAGCAGCGAAAATAGCGTAGTGCCGATGGCGGCCATTCCTGTCGCAAAGGCCGCTGTCGCAATTCCATTCTCCATGAGTGAAATTTTATCCTGCAGGGCTGTGACGGTGGGGTTCACCTGCCGCCCATAGGTGTAGCCTGGCTGCTTGCCCTGAAATACAGCGGCCAGATCCCTAGCATCATCATAGGCATACGTCACCGCCGTATGGACAGGCTTATGAATAGAGCCATGTTCAATTTTACCACGCCGATCAGCATGGACGACCCGGGACGTGAACCCAGACTCACCTGTCTTGTCTGAATCTGTCATTGCATTTTCCTCTACATCAAACGATTACTAACTGCCATCAGAGCATGAATATGCAGGCGAAAAAAACCCGCCTCGATGGGCCGCCCTTACCGAGCAGCTAAAGCAGGTTAACATTCCCCGCTTTAGCTGCATTTATACCGCGCCCGCAAGCTGATTCTCAAATCGGCGCTAGCCTCTGCCACTGTGCAAAAAGACTCGCAGCAGTTTATTGTCCTACCAGGGATAAATCAACAGCGCCAGCCGACCTCGTCGACTCGCAACAAGCTCTTCTCAGGCCAAATAACAGCTTGTCTGGGGTTTTTTTGTTAGTATTCCTTCTGCATTTACAACCTACACCTTTTCAGAACGAGCCCTGAATATGATGACCAAGAATGTCTTCAATGCCGCCTTAATGAATTATCTCGATGAATCTCCGACGCCGTTTCACGCGGTCAGCAGCATGATTGCAATACTCCAGAGTCAGGGCTTCACCCAACTCCATGAGCGAGACGATTGGCCATTAACACCCGGCAAATATGTCGTGACCCGAAATGACTCATCACTGATCGCCTTCGTTCTCGGCACCCAGGACCTGATCAGCAGTGGTTTACGCATCGTTGGCGCCCATACCGATAGCCCCTGTCTAAAGGTCAAACCCAAACCAGAGAACTATCTGAATGGTTATCTTAATATCGGCGTTGAAGTCTATGGTGGAGTTCTGCTCAATCCCTGGTTTGACCGTGATTTGTCACTGGCAGGGCGAGTGACGTATCAAGCAACCAAAGACAAATTAGGCAGCCTCAATATCAATTTCAAACGGCCAATAGGCACCATCCCCAGCCTCGCCATCCATCTTGATCGAGAAGCCAACAGCGAACGTAAAATCAACCCGCAAACTGACATTCCACCATTACTCATGCAGGCGGGTGAGCAGCAGACACTCCATGACTTGCTGATCAAGCAGATCAAAACCGAACATCAGGGTACCCAAGTGCAAAAGATACTCAGCCATGAACTGTGTTTCTTTGATACTCAGGGCGCAGCCCAAACTGGCTTCAATAAGGAGTTTATCGCCAGCGCCCGACTAGACAATTTATTGAGCTGCTTTACCGCCATCCAGAGCTTGCTTGAGGCCGACCAAGCCCTCACCAGTCTCGTTGTATGCAGTGATCATGAGGAGGTCGGTAGTGTTTCGGCAGAGGGTGCTCAGGGCACGTTCCTGAAAGATGTGCTGGCGCGAATAATCCCCGATACCATTGAGCGCCAACGCGCAATCAACCGGTCGCTGCTAATATCGGCGGACAATGCCCACGGCGTGCACCCCAACTACGCGAGCAAACATGATGCTAACCACGGCCCTATTCTGAACCAAGGGCCCGTCGTCAAGGTCAATGCCAACCAGCGATATGCTACCAATAGCGTCACTGCAGCCTACTTCACTGCCTTGTGTGACCGACTGAAGGTACCACACCAAACATTTGTCACGCGCACAGACATGGCTTGTGGCAGCACCATCGGCCCCGTGACAGCCAAAGAACTCGGCATCAAGACCCTGGATGTTGGCGTACCAACTTTCGCCATGCACTCCATACGTGAACTAGCCGGTAGCGACGATGCCCACCACCTGTACAAGGTGCTGACTGGCTTCTTCAAAGATGCTGGCGACCTGGGCATCACCTCTGCCTGATGGATGCCCCCAGTGTAGTGCCTATCTCTTAGGTACAACTGGCTTTGATGCTGATTCCGGTATTTGGCGTTGTGCTGATCCAGTATTCCTGGACCAGTGCCGCCAACGGCTAAAATAAGCCGCGAGTCGCTGATCGCTATTTTGAGGATGTTGGTGCAACTCCTGCTCACCGGCTATCTGTTGAAACATCTGTTTGCGGGCGAATATCCAGCGTTAATATCGCCGGTTATCATGGTGATGTTGACCCTCTCAAGCTGGATTTCCAGCCGCGGGCTTGAACATCGTTCCTGGCGCTTGTATCTGCTGGCGTTTATCTCAATCTCCAGGGCATGTACCATCCCATTGGGCCTGGCGCGGGCACTATAAGCTGACGCCTTGTTTGACTCCCGCATACTGATACCCTTAGCCGGAATGACAGCATCTAACGCGATGAACAGCCTTCCCACCCAACGTTTTGTTCATGAATCGCAGGCCAAGGACTATACTGCATCTCGCAATGCCGCCTTCAACACCGTCTTAAATCCTCAGATCAATGCCTTTTTGGCTGTTGGCCTCGTCTCGCTACCGGGCTTGATGACCGGCCAGATTCTGGCCGGCGTCGATCCTATTAGCGCCGCCCGCGATCAAATTGTTGTCCTATGTCTGATCTTCGGCACCCCCGGTATTGCTGCGGCGATCTACCGCGCCCTCAACCAATGGAAACTGCGCCCAGACGCGCAGGAAAACACCTGAACTCCCATTGTTTCGTTTATTTAGACCCTCTGGTATAACTAACCAACCCTGCGGAGACTCAAAATGGCTAAACTTCAGACATTGGCTGTAACTGCGACCCAAGCGCAATTGTTACGAGTTCTGGATCGCGACGGTGCTTGCATCATCGCTGACCTGCTGCCACAACCCCTAAGGGACCGGATCGTTGAAGAGGTCATGCCTTATGTGGAGCAAACTCGATTCGGCGGCGACGATTTTTCGGGTCGCAAGACCCGCCGCACCGGTGCGCTGATTGCCCGTTCCCCCGCCTGCCGGGATCTCGTCACAAACCCCATTATCCTCGATGCCGCCCGAGCCTTCCTGGCACCCTTTACCGAAAAAATCATTCTACACCTGACTCAAACAATTTTTATTGGGCCTGGTGAAGGCGCTCAGCCACTGCACAGGGATCGACTCGCCTGGGGAAATCATCTGCCCCGCAGTATTGAACCTCAATTCAATACTATCTGGGCTTTAACTGACTTCACCGCAGAAAATGGTGCCACCCGAGTCGTCCCTGGCAGCCATCGCTGGCAGGACGGTCAAAGAGCCACAGCAGGCGACCAATGCCAGGCGGAAATGCGCCAAGGATCTGTTCTGGTTTACTCGGGATCGGTCATCCATTCAGGGGGTGAGAACCGTAGTAAAGCAGTCCGCATGGGACTTAATTTGACCTATTGCCTGGGCTGGCTGCGCCAGGAAGAGAACCAGTTTCTTTCCTGCCCACCTCACATAGCCCAACATCTACCTCAAGCCTTGCAGGAGTTACTAGGCTATACCATGGGTAATTATGCTCTTGGTTACTATTCAGACCCCGACCAAGGCCTCGACAACAATGCCGGCGTTCTACCCCCAGAGCGAGCACTGGGGGCCACGCCGGCGGCCGGCAACACCTTAACTGATTAGCCACTGACCCGTCTTGCAACCGAGCTTCTCGAATACCGAAGGCACAGGGACAAGCGTTAACAGTCAGAAATCAACGCACTTTATTTTCACCAATTTTTAAACTACTCTGAACACAGGGCTTAAAAATAACCTATGAATCAAGCACAACTGTCTAGAACCGCTGTCTAGAACAACTGTCTAGAACAACTGTCTAGAACGGCTGTCCATAACAACCTGCGATAGCGATAGAAAAATAACGATAGAAAAATAACGATAGAAAATAAGGGTATTTGATTATGAATCAACCAACAGCATTTTTTTCTCGGCACCTCCTCACACTCTTACTACTGATCTGCACACTCTCGATCAGCGCGACAACACAAGCGCTGGATCCCTGGTCAGATAAAGAGATAGTCGGCGCAGTATTAGCCATCGGACTGCAAGACAACCAAAAGCCTATTATCGCGAAAGCCGTGGAGACCTGCGTGCAGGGCTACGCAGCAGACGTGAAAAAATTATTACGCGCGAATAATCAAGCCAACCTTAAGCGCAAAATTCTCAAGAAACGTAAATTTCGCCTCAAAGATCTGGATAGCACCCTGATACCATTGCTGACGGAAGAACAAATAGCGCCCTATGAGACATTCAAGTCTTTATTGACTCAAAAAATGGCACTGCCCGGCTAAAAAGGACCCAGGCGAAAAGGACCCAACTGCAAGGCTGACTCGCCGCTAG
>JABMOJ010000419.1 GCA_013204195.1 SAR86 cluster bacterium | reverse complement strand
GAGTTTTGGGAACACCGCAAGACATTTTTCTACTTACCGTTGATCATTCTGGTGTTGCTGACATTTTTTCTGATTGCCGCAGTCGGTTTGGTGCAAATTGCTGGCAGCGATATGATTGTCAGCGGCAGTATCCAGATGAATGAAGAGGGGCTGCATCACCGCAGCGAAACCAATGAATATTCGAATGTGCCCGTGAACGCTTTGTTTGGTGAGCAGGTCAGCCAGTTCGCGTTATTGCCAGATGAGCAACGCGAGCGAATGCTCAACTCAGTTTATCTTTTGATTGCGACGCCGCTGGTGCCGGTGCTCTGGGTTGTGGTGTTCATGTATTTTTTGACCTGTTTGTATGACGAACGCAAAGATCGCAGCATTTTATTCTGGAAATCCATGCCCGTGTCGGATGCCATGACTGTCATCGCGAAGCTACTGACAGGTCTCGTTGTGGTGCCTGCCATCTACTTCATGGCAATGATGGCGCTCCAGCTCATCCTGTTTCTAACGACGGTGGTGGTTGCTCTGGGATACTCGGTTGATACCTGGCAGACGTTTGTCGCGCCGGCCCATATCATTACGCGTTGGCTGCAGATGACGGCCTTCTTCGTTTTTGTGGCGTGTTGGTGTCTGCCGTTTTTTGCCTGGATTGTTTTTGTTTCGTCGTGGGCGCGTTCGATTCCCTTGGTCTGGGTGATAGGCATTCCAATCGTGTTGGTCATGCTTGAGGCGCTCTTTACGCAAGGTGAATGGGTAAGAGTGTTTATCAAAGAGCATTCTTTCCCGGGTGGGTTGATCTCTCGACTATCCGGTGGGGTTAGCGATATGTTTCAGCAGTTTCTCAGTATTGAATTTTTGGTGAGCCTGGTGCTTGCGGCGCTGCTGGTCTATGGCGCGGTTTACTTTCGAGGCAAAGCCGATGAGCTCTAATGCGGCGAGCTGAACTACTGCAATCGCTGTAATCTGGGTATGATAGGGCCTTGGCGAACTGCGAATAGATTCACTCTAACGCTTAAAACACGTAACTAGGGGGTACCGATGCTGACGCTGAGTCTGTCCTGTCTACTTTTTCTTGGAACCCATCTGGTTGTGTCGAGTACCGGGTTACGCGCCTGGTTGGTAGGCGTCGTCGGTGAATCCGCCTATCTGGCCGGTTACTCGATCTGTGCGCTGGTTATCCTTGGCGTGATGATCGATAGCTACGTAGCCCTCGATCACAATACGTATGTTTGGCAACCCACCGTAGGGCATCATCTCACCGCGAAGGTCATCATGCCCGTTGCGCTGGTATTGTTAGCCGCCGGCCTGATGAGTAAGAATCCAACGGGGGTAAAAATGGAAGAGGTGGTGCATCAGGTCACCGGTTACCGCATGCCAGGCATCCTGAAGGTTACGCGACATCCCGTGCAATGGGGAATTCTGCTTTGGGCCGTCGCCCACCTGTTCGCCAATGGTGACGTTGCGTCGATAGTGTTTTTTGGGACATTGGCATTGCTCTCGGGTCTGGGCTCGATAGCGATGGATCTTAAGCGTCGACATCTGACGGATCCGGATTGGCTTGAGTTTTACTCGCAAACGTCGAACATCCCCTTCGCGGGAGTAGTGACGGGCAAGAGCCGGCTGGCGCTAGGCGACATCAACTGGGTTGCTGTGAGCGTCGGGCTGACCCTTTATGCAACTATCTACTACTTTCATGGGTTGATATCAGGGGTGTCCGTTCTCTAGGTAAATAGCGCTAAGCAAATAGCGCTGAATGGCTAGTCGCCTGAATCTGAATTTTCAGGCAGCTGATTTAGTTTTGAGCCCTGCGATGGCATCAAAGGTTATCTCAACTGATTCGATGCGTTTTTTGTGATCGAACACCGAGCATACTAACATCAGCTCGTCGGCCCCGGTTTTGCTAATAAATCGCTCAATGGAATCCGCTACCGTGTTTTGCGCGCCAATGGCAGAACAGCTCGCGACTTGATCGAGCATGGCTTTTTCTTGTGCTGTTAAAGTTGAATTAAAATTCTCAATGGGCGGCGGCAGCTGGCCCGGGGTGCCGCGCCGCAGATTCAGAAAGGATTGGACCGCAGAGGAGCGCAGGTATTCGGCCTCCGCATCTGTTGCTGCTGCACAGACATTGAAGCCGAGCATGACGTGCGGTTTCTCCAGTTGCGCCGATGGCTTGAAGTGCTCGCGATAGAGTTCGATGGCGGGCAGCATATAATCTGGTGCAAAGTGCGAGGCGAAAGCGAAGGGTAGGCCCAGCATGGCGGCGAGTTGGGCGCCAAATAAACTCGAACCCAGGATCCACAGTGGCACTTGCGTACCGAAACCAGGTACGGCCGTGACGCGCTGACCTGGCTGGGGGGTCCCCAGGTAGTGTTGAAGCTCCACTACATCGCGGGGAAAGTCTTCGATATCACCACTCAGGGTTCTTCTGAGTGCCTGGGCGGTGAACTGATCAGTGCCCGGTGCTCGTCCCAGTCCCAGGTCAATTCTGCCAGGAAATAAGCTGGCGAGCGTTCCGAACTGTTCGGCGATGACCAGAGGCGCGTGATTGGGCAGCATAATTCCGCCAGAGCCGACGCGAATATGGGTGGTGCCGCCAGCAATAAAGCCGATAACCACGGCTGTGGCGGCACTGGCAATACCGCGCATATTGTGGTGTTCAGCAACCCAGAAGCGTTGCGCACCCAGCCGCTCGGCGTGCTGAGCCAGGTCGAGACTGTTGCGCAGGGCAACCCCTGCGGTACTTCCCATCGTGATGGGTGCCAGGTCAAGAATTGAGAATGCAGTCATGGTGATGATTTCTTTGGGGCAAGTATGTGTCGCCCAATGATAAGTGGAAATCGGCGAGAAAGCGAAATGTCGAGAGGCCCGAGGTTTGTTTGGTTCGAATATTGACCGTTGCGGGCATCGAACTGGCATTCTGAGTCAGAGCTGAGTTAAGCCTTATAGGTCGGCCCGTGGGAGAAAGGCGCAAAGATTGTTCAGTCAGCTGGTCTGGCTTGGTGTAACATGGCGCCGTTGAAAAAGGGGATAGCATGTATAAGGTCAAGACACTAAATAACATTTCAGCCAGAGGGCTCGATCGGTTTTCCCGAGAGCATTTTCAATTGGGTGAGGACCTGCTCGATCCCGATGCGATATTGGTGCGCAGCCAAAAGCTGACGCTTGCGGACATCACCCCTTCGCTGCGGGCGGTGGGTCGCGCCGGTGCTGGCGTGAATAATATTCCGGTAGCGGAATATACCGCCAAGGGCGTTGTGGTTTTCAATACGCCCGGGGCTAATGCCAATGCCGTGAAAGAATTGGTCCTGGCAGGGCTCCTGCTGTCGCAGCGGGGTATTGTTCAAGGCATGGCCTATGTCGATGGTCTGGGTGATTACGCGGATAAAGCCGAGTTGAATCTGCAGGTAGAAGCCGCGAAGAAGCAGTTTAAAGGCGGCGAGCTGAAGGGCAAGACACTGGGCATTTTGGGGCTTGGGGCGATTGGTTCGATGGTAGCAGAGATGGCGTTACAGATGGGCATGACCGTACTTGGCTACGATCCCGCACTGTCAGTG
>JABMOJ010000418.1 GCA_013204195.1 SAR86 cluster bacterium | reverse complement strand
GTGAACTGCTCATCAACGGCCAGGCCGTGCTCATTCGCGGCGTGAATCGGCACGATCACTGCGATATTACTGGCAAGGTCATGACCGAATCCCATTGGCGCCAAGACATAGAGACCATGAAGCGCCATAACATCAATGCCGTGCGCACCAGCCATTACCCGAATGATTCGCGATTTTATGAGCTGTGTGACGAATACGGATTGTATGTGGTGGATGAAGCTAACCTGGAATCACATCATCACTATGCGCAGCTCGGCACAGACCCTTTCTGGGCCAATGCGTTCCTCAATCGTGTCACTCGAATGGTCGAGCGGGACAAGAATCACCCCAGCATTATTGTCTGGAGCATGGGCAACGAAACCGGCTTCGGCGCCAATCATGCGGCCATGGCAGCCTGGGTACGTGAATATGACCCCACTCGACCCATCCACAACGAGAATGCCATTTGTGAGCAAGGTGTTCGCTCCATGTGGAACGAGAATGCCCATGGCACAGATCTGATCTGCCCTATGTACCCGTCTGTTGCTGACATCATCGCGCACGCCGAATCATCCCAAGACCCGCGGCCCTTAATCATGTGCGAGTATGCGCACGCCATGGGCAACAGCGGCGGCAATCTGCAAGAATACTGGGACGCTATTGAAACCCACCAAGGGCTGCAAGGGGGCTTTATCTGGGAATGGCTCGACCACGGTCTCAGGGAAACTGCCAATGGCATTCCCTATTGGGCCTACGGCGGTGATTTCGGTGAGAGTCGTCACGACTTGAATTTCGTCTGCGATGGTCTCTGCTGGCCAGACCGCACCCCACATTCTTCGTTACTCGAATACAAGCGGGTTATCCAGCCGGTAGCTGTCAGTCAGCGAGGTCGGCAAACGTTTCGCGTCAGCAATAAAAACTATTTCACTGACCTGTCAATCTACCGAATCTCTTGGCAACTTCTGCTCAATGGCCTACCCATCCAAAGTCGGCGAGTGGCTGTGCTGAAAACCGCCGCGCAGAGTTATACCGACTTGCATATCAAGTTAGACAAGCCAACATTGAGCGCCGGGGACGAACTGAGCATTATCTTCACGACGCAATTGGCTGCCGATACGGCTTGGGCGCCACAAGGTCATGAAGTCGCGGTCAGCCAGATACTACTCGGCCAAAGAAAACAGAAGCGTCCGCGCTTACTGCCAGAGATAACGATCAAAAGACAGGGCAAGCAGCAGACCGTGACGCTGGGCGACCATCAATGGGTGTTCGATGCCAGCGGCTTAATCTCGTGGCAACAAAACGCATCGGTCATGCTGCTCGAAGGCCCTCGGTTGAATATCTGGCGCGCCCCGCTGGATAATGATGGCATTAAAGGCTGGGCCGGGCAGGATAACAAGGCACTCGGCCGCTGGCTAAAGGCGGGCATTGATCGACCGGTCATCTCCCACAAACCCATTAAGGTGTCCAAGATCGACGGGGCTATGACGCTGGTCTGTGAGCAGACAGCGACGATGCCCGGCGGCAATATCAAGTTCCGGACTCAGTACCAGTTTGGACGGGATCAAACGTTGCTCGTCAGCCATGAGTTTGAGATCGCCAAGTCCTTACCGGATTTGCCTAGAATCGGCGTTCGCCTGGTACTGCCTACCGAATTTGAGGCATTTTCCTGGTTCGGCCGGGGTCCACACGAAACCTATAACGACAGACAAACCTCAGGGACTATCGCGCAGCATAGCAGCACCGTCAGCGACCAGTATGTGCCCTACATCCTGCCGCAAGATCACGGCAACCTGACTGACATTCGCTGGCTTCAGGTCGGCAAGATTAACGGCCAGGCGATCAAGGTTCGCGCCATGACAGCCATGGAGGCGAGTGTCAGTCATTATCCCCATGAAATATTGACCCCGGCATACCATACCTACGAGGTCCTGCCCCAAGCCCCAACGTGGGTATGCCTTGACGCCATGCAACGCGGTGTTGGTGGCGCCAGCTGCGGACCGGACACCTTGGAGGAATATCGGGTGAAGCCTGGCCGCTACTCGCTGGCGTACTGTCTATCCGTCAATGACGAAGCTGATTTCAATCGACCCGGCAAACCTGCGGCGCCGAAATGAAACGGCATTTTGTCTGGGATCTGCCCACCAGAGTCTTCCACTGGACGCTGGTGGTTCTGGTTGGCGTGTCGTTTACGACGGGCTTGATGGGCGGTTTCAATATCATGGACTACCATATGCTCAGCGGCTACGGCATTCTGAGCCTGGTGATTTTTCGAATCCTGTGGGGCGTGATCGGCAACGACCAAGCCCGCTTTAGTTCCTTCGTTAAAGGGCCCAAGACAACCATCGCCTATGCCAAGCAACTGCTGAAAAAACACCAACAACCATCGACCGGGCATAATCCGCTGGGCGCTCTCAGCGTCTTGGCCATGCTGGCGGTCTTGTTGATTCAAGCGGTTTCCGGTTTATTCGCTAATGACGACATTCTGCTGGAAGGCCCGCTGGTTCATCTGGTATCAGACCGAACCAGCAGCCAACTCACCAGCATTCATGAAACCGTTCCTTGGATTATAGCCGGGCTGGTGATTTTGCATCTGGCAGCGCTGGCCTACCATGTCATGATTCGCGGTGAAAACTTGCTGTTACCCATGCTGACCGGCTGGCGCCAATCGGCGAGGGCCGACAAAAAAGCCAGCAATCCCTGGTTTCGTGGATTACTGGCTTTCGGCGTAGTCGCACTGGGTGTCTATGCCCTGGTGAACTACGTTTAGCGCTTCTGCTTCAGACCAAGTCCATCAGCCTTGAGCTGCTGGCCGATTTAGTCATCACTCTTGTAGTCGTCATGGCAACCCTTACAGGACTTGCCAAGCGCCTGAATCGCCGGACCAACCCGAGCCATCATATTGACATCGGCCATAGCCGGGCTCGCCACGGCACCAGCCACTTTCGGTCCAGCCACTGCATCCGCCATAGCCGCAGCGGCTTTCACATAAAGATCCATCGCAAGTTTAAATTCGACAGGTTCATCCCAGATGGCGGCCAGCGCAGCCGTCTTACCTTCACCACTACCAGCTGGGAATATTTGCGGCACCAGCAACGATACATCCCGCATGCTGTTGGCATGGTAGGCAAGATCTGCCGTATGAACCTGGCCTTTCAGGATGGTGCCCATGGCTTTCATATGGCCGCCCACCACTTTCATCACGGCTTCGCGATAAGCGATGTCCGCATCGGCATCGGCCCAAGCTAGGGGGGGCGAAATCAGGGCGGCCATCAATAGAATTATTTTGCGCATAAACACTCCGAGTGGGTTATTGGGTTATACAACCTGTGTTCGCACCATACCACTGTCACCGGAGTTTGCCGAGTCCCTCCCATCACGTTGACCTACTACCGAACGCAACGCCTGCCTGCCATCCGCAGACCTTGATTGACGTCCGACCTGGGCCTGCGTATCGTTACCTTCTGAACCTAGCTGAGTCTTATCAAGG
>JABMOJ010000417.1 GCA_013204195.1 SAR86 cluster bacterium | reverse complement strand
TGATTCTGGATGAAGCCACCGCCAGTATTGATACGGAAACTGAACGGTTGATTCAGGATGGCCTGCGTAAGCTGATGGCGGGACGGACCTCTATTTTGATTGCGCACCGGCTACAGACGATTCAGGAAGCCGATCAGGTGCTGGTATTGCATCACGGGGTTGTGCGCGAACTGGGAACCCATGCAGGGCTGCTGGCGCAGAAGGGGCTGTATTACACGTTACACGAGCTACAATTTCAAGATGTCAGTATTGATGAATAGTCGTTAATGGCTAACCCTTGATGAAGCGCTATTGATGGATAACAGGGTGGCAGAACCCACCCACTAGATGGATTGATGCCGGCTTCTGGTTGATGCACACTACTGGCCCAAACCGGTCTATATTTTCACCCCGAGTATCGAGACGATGAGCATTCTATGAGTATCAGAGCCGCATTAATCAGCCTTGTCATGGCGCGTACTATCAGGCCGTTGTTTGATAACGTGGCGGACATTCCGGGGTTCCGTGACAAGCTCGCCAAGGCCGCCGGCCTAAACCCAGGTGTGCCCAAAGGGGTAGACGTGACCTCCGAGGTGATAGCGGGGGTGCCTTGCGAGTGGGTTCAAGTTCAATCCGGCCGGGCGGTGAGTGACGCGGCGCGCGTCTTGCTCTATTTACACGGGGGCGGTTACGTCTCCGGTGGGGCTGATAGCCATCGTAATTTAGCTTGGCGGCTTGCCCAGGCATCTGGCATGACCGTGCTGATGGTGGAGTACCGTTTGGCGCCTGAGCATCCGTTTCCTGCTGGCCTGGACGATGCCACCCTATGCTACCGGCATTTACTGGATCAAGGTTTTGCTCCGGAGAACATTGCCATCGGTGGTGATTCTGCGGGCGGTGGTCTCGCCTTAGCATTGCTGTTGAATTTGAAGAACCTCGGCTTACCAATGCCAGATAAAGCTATTTTGTTGTCGCCCTGGCTCGACCTGTCGCTCACGGGTGACAGCCTGGCGACGAACATCACAACCGACGTCATGTTAACTCCGAAAGCGCTACAGACCTGCGCTGGGTTTTATCTCGGACAACGTGATCCTGAGGCGCCCTTGGCCTCGCCATTGTTCGGCGACCTGAAGGGCTTGCCGCCGCTGCTGGTGCACGCCAGCAGCACAGAACTGTTATTAAGTGATTCGAAGCGACTGGTGACAGCGGTAGAGGCGCAGGGTGGCGTTATCGAATTAACTATTTGGGCAAAGATGCCGCATGTCTTTCAGGTCTTCGCGGGTCGAATTCCTGAAGGCAATGAGGCGATCCAACAGCTGGGCGCATTTCTCGATACAGGGCCTCATTAGGCCGCTAAAAAGGATTTTTGAAATGTCTAACAGGCTCCTTGAGTTGGCTCTGTTGTTTCATCAGCTGCGGCATGCTGCCCGCGAGTCAACACAGCGGCGCGGGCTGCGCCGAGATGGTTGGGTCAGCGACCAAATAATGACCGGCATGATCAGCGACGTTAAAGCAAGGTTGAATTGGGTTTGAATAGATCGGCTTTTATCGCGAAAGAACTGGTATTACTCGGCGGTGGCCATAGCCACGTGCTCGTCTTACGCAAGCTTGCCATGCAGCCTATTGTCGGCCTGCAGATCACGCTGATCAGTCCTGATGTTGAGACGCCCTATTCGGGCATGTTGCCGGGTTTGGTTGCCGGTCATTATGACGCAAAAGACATGCATATCGATCTGGTACGGCTCTGCCGATTTGCCGGTGCTCGGTTGATACAGGCGAGTGCCTTTGATATCGACCCGGTCAATCGCCGGGTGCGTTGCCAAGGTCGGCCCGATATTGGCTACGATATTTTGTCTATCGATATCGGTATCACGCCCGCGGTGATTGATGTACCAGGAGCCCGTGAAAACGTTATTGCGGTTAAACCCATCAATCGGTTTCTGCATCAATGGCAGGAATGCCTCGACAGGGTTGCCAGTGGCACAGTCAAAGATATCGGCTTCGTGGGTGGTGGTGCAGGCGGGGTTGAACTGTGTTTGGCGGTCCATCATTACCTGACGAGCGTAGCGCCAAAGTTGAGTCCGCAGCCCATTAGCTTCCGCCTGTTCGTCGACCAGGACGTCTTGTTGCCAGATTACACGCCTGCGGTGCAGGCCTTGTTCAGCCAGCAGCTCGCCCAACGGGGTATCGAGCTGCACCGGAATTTTCGGGTTGTAGAAGTCCTGCAGAAAACTGTCGTGTCTGCCACAGCACAGCGCTGCGCTGTGGATGAAATATTTTGGGTGACGTCTGCGGCGGCTCAACCTTGGCTGGCAGAGACATTGCTAGCCACTGATGACAACGGCTTTGTCGAGGTGCGTGATACATTGCAGGTCAGCAATTTCGATGACGTTTTTGCTGTGGGCGATACCGCACACGTGTTAGCCCATCCACGGCCTAAAGCCGGTGTTTTTGCTGTTCGCCAGGGACCAGTGTTGTATGAAAACATTCGTCGTCAATTACTCGGCAAGCCCCTAAAGCATTTCACGCCACAAACCTCTTTCCTGTCGTTGGTGTCAACTGGAGACAAGGCAGCTGTGGCGATGAAGTTTGGTGTAAGTGTTTATGGTCGCTGGGCATGGCATTTAAAAAACTGGATAGATCGGCGCTTTATGCGCCAGTTCAATGCCTTGCCGCCGATGCCGCTCGAATCGGGTCAGGGCCTGTTGGCCGACGTTGACACGCAAATGCAGTGTGGTGGTTGTGGTTCAAAGGTCAGCGCAGATTTGCTGGCGGAAGTATTGGGTAACCTGGATATGCAAATTTCCGAGCTTGATGATGCCGCGATCTATCGCGCGCCGGCGGATAAACTCATGTTGCATACGGTAGACGTCTTTAAGGCCTTTATTGAAGATCCTTACGTGTTGGCAAAGATCGCTGTGAACCATGCGGTTAGCGATATCTATGCGATGGGGGGTGAGGCAGTCACCGCCATGGCGATAGTCACCACCCCATATGCGACGCCTTCGGCCACGCGCCATCTGTTAGAACAGTTGATGCAAGGGGCGTGGGATCAACTCAAGGAAGAGGGTATTAGTCTGGTGGGTGGCCACACCACAGAAGGCGCCGAGTTGTCCGTTGGCTTTGCTGTCAATGGCATCGCGGATGAGTCCCGACTGTTAAAGAAAGCGGGAATGCGACCCGGCCAAGTGCTGATACTGACCAAACCGCTGGGTACCGGGACTTTATTTGCGGCTGATATGCAGCATCAAGCGCGGGGGCGTTGGATTGAAGCGGCGGTGCAGGCCATGCTGCAGTCGAATGCCGCAGCCGGTGCTATTTTCGGTGCATTGAGTGAG
>JABMOJ010000416.1 GCA_013204195.1 SAR86 cluster bacterium | reverse complement strand
GTCCAGGGTGGCGTTGCTCGTACCCCCTTCTTTGTCGTTTGCGGTATAGGTCAAGATATCAAGCAGCGTTTGCCCGGCATCGAGGGCCTGCACCACAGGGTTAAGATTATCGATGGTGTAGGTGTAGCTACCATCGCTGTTCAGCACAAGGCTGCCATAAGTGCCGGCGGTGGCGGCGCCGACGGTGCCGCCATTAATGGCGCCGACAATCAGGGCGTCGGTATCCGGCGCGCCATCGGCATCATTGGCCAGCACGTTGCCGGTGATGGTGGTGCCTGCTTCGTTGATGCCATTCTTATCCGCGACCGCAAGGGGCGCAATGTTGGTGACGGTCCAGGTGAACGCATCGGGTACCGGTGTGCCTCCGTCCGAGGCGCTTATTTCGGCGCTATAGGGGCTGGCCTCACTGGCAGACGGGTTGACGGTGCCGGTAATCAAGCCAGTGATGCCATTAAGGCTCAAGCCATCGGGTAAGGCACCTGAAGTCAGGGCGAAGGTATTGGGATTGCCATTAAAAGCGCTTTTGATATCGACGCTGACGCTGGCGCCGTCATCGCTAAGCTGATCAGCAATGCCGGCGCCTGAGACGGTAACAACAGCATGCGCGTTTAAGGTGACGAAAAGCACGCCGGCTAAAAAACTGCCCCGGATCAACTGATGTATTGCTATCTGACTCATTTCATTATGCTCGAATAATCACTAAAACTTTTTACCATAAGTGCTTTGCAGGTAAATTTTGGCTGCCGTGGTCTTGCCCTTGCCTTGAGCGGTGATGCGAAATATTTGAGTAATATCAGATCCCGCGTCGCCACCCACGTTGTCGAGATTGAGTTGGTCATCTCCCGAACGCACGGCTTGAACAAATTCGATAATGTATGAGGGCGGGTTGACGCTACCGGAATATGTGGCAGTGATGGCGTTAGCTGCCGCCCAGGTGGTTGCCGTTTCCCATCTAGGTGTGACGTCAACACCCTGACTTTCATATTTGCCGTTAGCGTTGGCAGCATAAGCCATGGTCGAGGTTTCTAGTTCAACGTTAGCCTCTGCCGCCTTTAAAGCAGCCTCTGCGGCTGAGAATGCGCTACTGGCATCGGTGGCGTTTCTCGACATGCGTTCAAGCAGACTCGTCATCTGAATGGATGACGTGCCAAGTAAGGTGACGATCAGCAATATGATCAGTGTCATGATCAACACGACGCCAGATTGCTTGTTAGGATTGTGCATGTAGCGAGTTACTCCGTAGGTAAATGTTGTTAACAAGTCGATGATCAGTTAGCGGCCATTACGCAGCGCCACTGTTTGGCTGAAGGTTCTACGCAACAGGCCATCGGTGGCTGTGCCAGGCTTGCAATACTGCGTGCCACAGCCGTGAGTTGGGGTGCTGGTCCCATCGACATCGTTGATAGAGGTGGCGACGATGGTAATACGCAGTGACCGGACATCGTCGAAATTTATGACGGCGCCGGCGTCGACGTACCTGTTGGGAATCTTGTCATTGTCGGTGTCAACGCCGTATTTAATTTGCAGGTCTTCAATGCCGTCTACCAATTCGGTGGGCGGTGCGATACCCGACTTGCGCCACAGAGACAGCGGGTTTTGACCTGAATTGTTTGTGCCTTCACTGGGTGCGACATAATAAGTTTCTGAAGCAATGGCTGACACGTAGGCGCTACTTTTAAAGGCGCCAAAGCGCGCGAGGATGTTGGCATTGGTGTAGCCGTCCGCGTCTACGCTTGTGGCGTGCTCGATGAGATCGCCGGCGATACTGCTGACTCTGAAGAATGTTTGTTTTTCGCAATCGTGAATAAAGACAATGTGCTCTGCGGCAAAATCGAAGTCTTGTGTCGCGGTTTGAATGTCGGCGGTGTTGGTTGGCATGTCAATTTTTAGGCGGTGAGTCTTCTGCGGTAGATAGTTAAGGGTGATGATGTCAGTACCATTGACGATAGTCGTGATATCAATCCCGGTACCCGCCCCGATGCCACTCGATTTGTATACATGGGTGTCGGTAGTGCCAACTGTGCTCGGTAAGCTGTTGCTTATATTGGGGGCCCATGTAGTAGATCCACCCTCGTAGCCAATGATTGGCTGGTCAAGATTGAATTCGTAAGGTATGTCGGCGAGAAACGTTTTGTGCGTATCGGCGTTGGTTGAAAAGCAACCCTTATAGCCTGAAGCTTGGGCCGATCGCGTAATGATACCGAGCGCGAATCGACCGGATTCTTGCATAGCAGATTGACCGGCGAGTAAGTTGTAGGTTTTTGCATTGGCCACAAACAATTGGCTGACACCCAGCATGATCGCAGATGACAGCGCCAGTCCGATCAGGGCTTCCACCAGTGTGAATCCCGAAATTTTACCCATCGTGGTTCTGTTGATTATCACTGCACCACCACGAGGTTAACAGATGAAGCTGTGCTGGTGCTTATGTCAGACCATTGCACGGTAATCGCATATTCGTTGCCGTTTTTCACCATCGACGCTTTGCCATTCGGCAAAACACCGACGATGTTCAGGTTCGAGCACGCAGTATAAGTTGAATCGTCGGTGGCATTAATGGAGTTGATGGAACATAACCACTGTGCCGTATCGTAAGCAGCCATTTGCGTTGGCGAGCAATTGTTGGCGGTACAGTCGATGACAACAGTCGGCGTGGTGGTGAGTGCTATGTCGCTATAGCTGGTGGTCTTGTTAACTTGAATGCTGTTGGCGATGTCGTTCGCTAGCTGCGTCGCCTCAGTACGAAAAAATGCGTTGCGATTCGCATCTAATCCGCGGAGTTGTAAGCCGCTGGCGCCAAGCAGACCAACTGACAAGATGAGGACGGAGATTAATACCTCAATTAGAGTAAATGCTTGTATCGATTGTCTCACTACGCTACTTCCAATAATTAAAAAATCTACAATGGTTTAACAATCGCCTGGCGCGACGTTGTCGATTTTAGATCGACCGACAGGGGTAATGGTGATCAGGCGGTCTTTACCTGGGGAGCAAAATATAAATGTTCGAGTCGAGTTGTCATTCAAGGCGCCGAAGGCGTTGAATTGCAGTGAATCGTTTTCTGAGTTGATGGTATCGACGCCGAGCGGCGCAGGGAACGAACGAATGACATCGCCGGTACAATCGCCTGGGTTACCGACGACGACGCACCAGCCGTTACCGAATTCGTTGTCGTTATTGATGACGTTATTGATGGCGTTGGCTGCTTGTAGGCTGACAACCCCACTGACCTTGGATGCCTCGCTACGTGCAAGGTTGATCGCGGTGACCAGTTCATTGATTTGGGTTGTCGTTTGGTTTTTGCTGAGTATTGAGTTGAAGCTGGGGGCAGCCACAAGGATGCCAATGCCAATCAAGGCGACGACGAGTACCAATTCTATTAACGTCATGCCATACATCGACAAGCGCATTGTTACCTCCTAACCAGCTCGATGACTTATGCAACACCGCTTTTTTGTCATCGACTTCAGGGTGCTAATCTAACACCTCGCTGGTCCTAATTTGATCGATTCGGGTTGAGCTAAGGCCGAACGGTCGAATCCCTAGTTCGAGCGGTAGGGGAGTTAAAATGCGGTCCAGAACCCATTGAATGATTGACTCGGCGCACCTGAAAACACTTAGGTTAGCTGTAGACTTGAACCCTTAAATGTTGTGACAAGAGGGGGGGCTGATGCAACTTGAGAAACGTCTTTTGTTGATCCTGCTACTGAACTCAGGTTGGGCTTCTAACGCGAGTGCTGGCGACGCCATAGACACATCACTGGCGGTCCCCGCGACAGCGGTGATCAGTATCAATAACACTCGCGGCGCAGTGGCTATTATCGGTTGGGATCAGGCGCAGGTCAGCATCAAGGGTGAGCTTGACGATCTCGCCGAGGCACTCGTCTTCGGTGCCGATGAGGGTTTGATCGTTATTGATGTCAAGATGCCCCGTCAGGATCTGAACTGGGGTAATGGTTCCGACTTGACCATCCAGGTGCCCCATAGCAGTCGAGTCAAATTTGTCGGTGTTTCCTCAGAGGTTAAAATCGAGAGTGTACGGGGTGGGGTTCAGTTGCAGTCCATCAGTGGTGATCTGCGGGCGCGAAAAATCGAAGGCCAACTGATAATGAACAACGTCAGTGGCGACATTATCATTGAGGATGTGGCTGGATCAGTGCTGGCGTCCACCATCAGCGGTGATCTGGCGTTGTCTGTCACAGCCACTGAAGTGCGACTTGATACGGTTTCTGGTGACTTGGTGATTGAGATGGCCGCGATTGACCATCTGGCGGCGCGCAGCGTCAGTGGCAGAATGGAAGTCGTGGGGGAGCTCAATCCGGCAGGTCAGATAGACCTGTCATCAGTCAGCGGTGATATCCGTCTCGGCCTGCAATCGGGGCTCAATGCCACCGTTGATCTGGATGGTGGTATGAGTGGTGCTATTGAAAATAGACTGAGTAAACTTGAGGCCCAAACCCATTTCCCCGCGCGCCAGCGCCTTAATGCAGTCTTTGGCGATGGCAAGGGTCGAGTGTCGGTTCGTACTGTCTCCGCGGATATTACGCTAGAGGAGGGCTGATAACCCGTTGTGACCGAATCTCATTCCAGGCAGGAAGCAGGCTGGCTAGCCAACCTGTTTAAAGAGCTCAAACGGCGGCGGGTGATCCGCACCGCGACCCTGTATGTTGTCATACTGTGGCCGATCATTCAGATTGTCGACATTCTGTCGCCCACCCTCTCCTTGCCTGACAGCACTATGCGCTATCTGGTCATGGCCTTCGCTGCCGGCTTGCCGTTGGTGCTGCTTGGTGCCTGGTTGTTCGATCTGAATCAGCGAGGCGTGGTCCGCGATCAGGGCGTGACAGCGAGTGCATCTCTCGCGGGTTCTGGTACCGTTCCGCCTGAAGCGGCGGCGTTGATTGGCAACCAATCAGAGCTGGTAATCATTGTCGCGATGCTAGTCGTCGTTGGTGGTTTGTTTTATGCCCAGTTCAGTCTCCAGGAATTCATTGGGGCACCAGCCGTCGATGCCCAGGCGCAGGAACCCACTGTCGAGGTCGTGAAGGAAGTTGTTAAGGCGACTGGTCAGCTAGCAGTGGTCAATAGGATCGCGGTCTTGCCCTTTGAGTCTTTTACCGATGACAACCGTGACCGGTTCTTCGCTGATGGACTTTCGGAAGAGTTGCTTAATGTGCTCGCCGGGGTTCACGGACTGCAAGTGGCAGCTCGCACGTCATCTTTTGCCTATCGCGGTGTGCGGAAAACCGTACAGCAGATCGGTGCTGAGTTGGGCGTCGACTTCATTCTTGAAGGCAGTGTGCGGCGTAATGATATCGACGATACTATTCGTGTGACGGCGCAATTAATCAACACCCGTGATGGCGCGCACCTGTGGTCGAATACTTATGATCGCCAATTCACCGATGTTTTCAAGATCCAGGATGATATTGCCGCAGCGGTTGTTGGTGAGTTGAAAATCAAGCTGCTGGGTGCGAAACCGATAGATCTGTTATCCCGAGCTTCTGCCAGCCCCGAAGCCATCATTTTGTATAGTATGGGTCAGACTGAGTTGGCCCGCCGCAGTGAAGTGAGCCTGCAGGACGCCGCGCGATTTTTTCAACGGGCAGTTGATCTGGACCCCGATTATGTGGCGGCGTGGGTCGGTCTGGCAGACGCCAACACGCTGCAAGTGTCCTATCGTTTTGGTTCCGTCTCCAACAATGCTATGAATGATGTGTATCGGAACGGATTGTTGGCTGACGCGCAGGCGGCGGTCGATAGGGTGTTGAAATTGAACCCGCAGTCAGGCATGGCCTGGGCCAGTCAAGGCTTGATCCACAGGGTGCGCAACCACGAAGACGAAGCTGCCAAGCAGGCATTACTCAAGGCCATCGAATACAGCCCGAACTACGCGATGGCACATATGTGGTATGCGCCGCTGATCGATGATCCTGATGCCAAACTTGCCGAGTTTGAGATGGCCTTCAAGCTGGATCCCCGGTCGCCCGTTGCCGGTTATAACGTCGCGAGCCTCTATATTGATCGCGGTCGTGACGCCGAAGCGATGCAAGTCTTTGGCAGTATTATCGACGCCAATCCTAACTTTGCATTGGCCTATCGATTGTCGGCGCGGGTTAGTCAGGCCCGTGGCCGAATCAGTGATGCGATTCGACAATATGAAAAAGCCTATACGTTGTCTGGGAGCGGTGACGTTGCCTTTGACCTCGCTGAGATGCAGATGTCGCTAGGTAACTATTTGCAAGCCGATGAATGGATTAGTGTCGCCAAAGCAACCGCTGCGCCTGAACATGCGCTGCGTTTTGACTGGCTGGAGGTGCAGCGTTATGCCATGCAAGAAGATTTTGGCAAGGTGCAGACGGTGCTGCAGCGGCTGGCTCAGTCGAGTGGGCTGGCGGAGCCGGATCAGTCAGCCCATGAGCATTGCCTGATCGCGTCTTATGCGTCGTATTTGATCGGTGAGCCGCAGGCGGCGATTGATTATTGGCAGCAGGCGCAGGCCCTTGAGGACAAAAAAAGGCGAGGTGGCGATCTCGAACAGTTCGCGATGCTGGGTGCCGTTTACGCCTATCAACAATTGGGTCAAGTGCAGGCTGGCGCGGCCTTACTCAAAGCCGCCAAGGTCGAGCTAGATGCGGTTGTGTCAGGGGCTGCGCGTGCTGACCCCAGTGTCTGGTACCGCCAAGCGCTGGCGAACCAGTTGGCAGGCCAGCAACAGATGGCCCTGATGAGCCTGCAACGTGGTATTGATGAAGGCTGGGTGGCATTTTGGCAGCCGCCTATTGAGCCAATTTTGCGGGATATGGCAGCGCAGCCTGAGTTTCAGGCCATGATGGCGGGCTTGCAGACCCGAATCTATTTGAGTCGTGGTCAGTACGCGCTTGAGCAGTCGTTTGCGGCAAGCCCAAACGCGGTAGGCTCTGGGTCTGAGTGAGCGGGGTACTTGAAGATGAGTCAAAATGCCCGATCTTAGGTCAGGTAACGCACAATTTAGCCATGTCGGCTGACCGAGAGATGGACTATCTTCATTGAATTCAGGGACTTATAGTTTTGGTGTGATCCTTGCGTGGCGTTATGCAGAGGTAAGCAGTATAAGTCAATAAGCCTAGCTTACGAACGGAATGACTTTCTATTAATTGTGAACGACGGAGATGTTATGGATAACGAGATGAAATCATCATTGACTGCTACGGACACCTGGGTGCGGGGTTTGTATATGTTGCTGTTTGCCGTGATCTATTCGGTGACGGAGTTCGTGCTGGGACTGATTGTCGTATTCCAGTTCATTCATGTGCTCTTCAGTCGCGACACCAACGATCGACTATTGGATTTCAGCAGCGACCTGAGTGTTTATATCTATCAGCTACTGCAATTTTTGACTTTTAACTCGGAGGCCAAACCGTTTCCTTTTGCCGTCTGGCCGAACGGCCCCGAGGACCTTGAAAGCCTGGATTTATTTGACAATGTCGAAGTCGGCCCTGAAGTCGGCCCTGAAGTCGGCCCTGAAGTAGAGCCTGAAGTCGATGGCGAAGCGAATGTCGAGTCAAATAGTGAGCCAAGCGCTGCTTCCGCGGTGGTACCAGACGTCGAGACCGGCGCTAATCGAAGTCAGAGCGATCAGGTAGAACCCGCTAGTACGAAAGCAAGTGCGAAGGCGAGCACGAAGGATTCAAAGCCGGATCAGCCGATGGGTTGATCGTGGCAAACTTGACACGAAAGCGACTGCATTTCTGTAGTCGCTAGGATATCCTCGCGGCCGCGACCATGACCCTTCATGGTGATGCTCTGACAATGGCGCCTGCAGTTGGGCTGTTCTTAGGGCGGATCTCGCGTAACAAAGGAAATTCGAGATGTCTGTGCTAAGTATCCTCCTGCTATCCATTGTCATGCTGTTATTTGCCCCCGTCACCGAAGCTCAGATTACAGAAGCCGAACCCGAGCAAAACCTTAAAGTCGAAGCCGCCCGCTGGGATATTAGCCATCCCGATTACACCGTTTCAGCCAGTCAGGCGAGTCTGAATGTGAGCGAAGGCACCTGGATGAGCCTGGATATCTCTCCCGATGGCAAACAGATCGTGTTTGACCTGTTGGGTGATATTTACCGCATACCCTTTGCGGGCGGGTTGGCAGAGCCGTTACGTTCTGGCCTGGCCTGGGAGATTCAACCCCGCTACAGCCCCGACGGTGGGTCGATCGCGTTCACTTCCGATATCGAGGGGGGCGACAACATCTGGGTGTTGGACCTGGCTTCAAAGCAGGCTCGGCAAATCACGTATGAAAAATTCCGCCTGATGAATAGCCCCACATGGCACCCCGAGGGTCAGTACATTGCCGCCCGTAAGCACTTCACCACGTCGCGTTCCTTAGGCACGGGCGAGATTTGGTTGTTTGATGCCGGCGGCAACCAAGACGATAAAGGTGTGCCGATCATCGAGCGAGTCGATCCAGCTTTGCAGAAAGAACTGGGTGAGCCAACCTTCGCGCCCGATGGCCAGTCGCTGTACTTCACCCGCGACAGTACACCGGGTAATACCTTTATTTATCATCAAGATACCAATAACGAGGTGTTCCAGATTCGCCAGGTGGATCTGAGTACCAGCGAGGTCAAGACTGTGGTGGGGGGGCCCGGTGGGGCGGTTCGACCAACGCCGTCACCGGATGGACGTTATCTTGCCTATGTTAAACGCGTGCGGACGATCTCTCGCCTGTTCCTGTTGGATTTGGTGTCAGGTACAGAAACGATGCTCGTTGCTACCCTAGACCAGGACATGCAGGAAACCTGGGCGGTGCAGGGTTTGTACCCGACAATGGCCTGGACACCCGATAGCCAGCAGATCATCTACTGGGCCGGCGGCAAAATCTGGCGAGTTGGCCTTCAGGGCAGTGCGCCGGTGAACATTCCATTTCAAGTCAGTGATACTCGAGATATCTATCCACCACCGCGGTTCAACGTTGATGTCGCCCCTGATCAATTCGATACTCGAATGGTGCGTTTTGCTCAGCCGTCGCCAGACGGTCAGTCTATCGTCTTCGAGTCTCTCGGGCGGCTCTTGATCAAGACAGGAGACGCCGCCCCGCGGGTCGTCACTCGAGAGCAAGCTGATGGCTTCGATTTCTCACCGGTCTGGTCACCCGACAGTCGCTATATCTATTTTATTCGCTGGAACGACCAGACCTTGGCTTCCATTCGCAGGGTCAAGCAACAAGGCGGTAAGTCGGAACAACTGAATCGACAAACCGGTCAGTACACCGAGCTCTCAATATCCGTTGATGGCCAGACCCTGGCTTACCGAAAACTCAAAGGGGGATCTTTTCTATCGCCAGACTGGGGCCAAAAACCCGGCATCTACCTCGTGGATATCAAAACCCGTGATGCACAATTTGTTGGTGACCAAGGATCTCTGCCGAGATTGACGGCGGATGGCCGAGTGACTGTGCAGGATCGACAATCTGGCGTCGGTCGAGGCAGTTCATCGGCCAGCACTCAATTGTTATCCATGACTCGCGATGGTCTCGATGTTCGCGTTGTCGCTGAAAGTGAGTTTGCCACAAGGCTGTTGCCCTCGCCGAATGATCGATACCTGGCGTTTCTTGAAAACCACCATGTCTACGTCACCATGCTGGCGAAAACCGGTAAGTCGCTGACTGTCGGTCGCGAGACTGGCGGGCTGCCAACTCAACAGTTAAGCCTCGTTGGTGGTGAATATTTGCATTGGTCTGAAGACAGTGAAATCCTGAGTTGGTCTGTTGGCGCTGAGATGAAGTCAGTGAACGTGGTCGCGGCCATGGGTGCAACCGAGGATGATGGGCCAAAACTAAGTAGCGTAAATTTATCTCAGGTGGTTGATGCGGCGCGCCCAGCTGGTCTGCTGGCGATTACTGGCGCGACGGTGATCACCATGGATGCTCAACGACAAGTGATTGAGCAGGCCACTATTCTTGTGCAGGACAATCGCATTGTGTCGATCGGACCGCAGAGTAACGTGGTTGTACCGGCCAATGCTCAGCGTTTAGACGCTACAGGTCAGTTCATTGTGCCTGGGCTGATCGATGTTCATGCTCACGGCGCTTACGGGTCTGGACAAATTATTCCACAACAAAATTGGGATTCGCTGGCACACCTGGCCCTCGGTGTGACCACCTTGCACAATCCTTCCAGTCGCGCGACTCAGGTGTTCGCCGCCAGTGAATATGCTCGTGCAGGGTTGATATTGTCGCCACGAATCTTCTCTACCGGCGAAATTGTTTATGGTGCCAAGAGCACGAGTTGGGCGCCGATTGACTCTCTCGATGATGCCCTAAGCCATATTCGACGACTCAAAGCGCAAGGTGCGATCAGTATTAAGAATTATAATCAGCCTCGTCGAGATCAGCGCCAGCAAGTTATTGAAGCTGCCCGCCAGGAAGGTCTGATGACGGTAGCGGAAGGGGGTTCATTGTTTCATATGGACATGAACCTGATTGCCGATGGTACCACGGGTGTTGAGCACAATGTGCCGACGTTAGTGATGTATGACGACGTGACCCAATTCTGGCGTCAATCTAAATCAGCCTACACGCCGACGCTGGTGGTGACCTACAATGGTCTGACTTCGGAAGACTATTTTTATCAGGAAACCGAGGTCTGGAAGCATCCATTATTGTCAAACTTCGTGCCGCCAAGCGTGTTACAACCTCGTTCAGTCCGACGGCCCATGGCGCCAGAGACTGATTATAAGGATGACGACTCAGCAGCCTCGGCGAAAGTATTGATGGAGGCGGGCGTGCTCGTAAGCACCGGGGGCCATGGTCAGCGTGAAGGCTTGTCAACCCATTGGGAGATGTGGAGCTTTGTTCGAGGTGGCATGTCGCCGATGCAGGCGCTATCGGCGGCCACCATTAATCCGGCGACCTATATTGGTATGAGCCAAGACCTGGGCTCCCTGGAAGTGGGCAAGCTGGCTGATATGGTGATCTTGGATGGCGATCCGTTAGCGGATATTCGCCACACCGACAAGATCAGCAAGGTGGTGCTAAATGGCCGAGTGTTTGCAGCATCGACGTTGCAGGAAGTCGTCACCGGCAACCAAAAGCTGACGCCGTTTTGGTGGCAGAATCGTGCACAAGATCAGATTCGTTAAACGGCTGGGGGCAATCAAGGCGCGACGACTAAAGACGCGCGCCTTAGCTCTATCTAAACTAGATATCTAAACTAGATATCTAAACTATCTATTGCTGCCGTTGCCTCGGTTAGCCGCCCATATTGTTGTGGCAAATCCTGTTTTGTCTATCGGGCGTTTTTCGAGCGATGATACCAAGGGTTTCTAGCGAGTCAGTCGGGTCAAGCACAAAACCTGGATGGGCTGGTTATTTTTCGAGACTGGGATAATTAAGCAATAGAATGTCTGAGGCAAGGTCGATTGGGCTGAACTTTGCTTTTGCTAAGCGCCGGATCTGAGCGGCGTTACCAAACTCGAACTAATGTTCTCTAAAGCTGCTGGCGTTGTTAGGCTTTTAACACACACACATTAGCTCTTGGAGAAATAGATGATAATTCAAGCCGTAACTTCTTGGGAAGGTACCGTTGCTGGGCTGGAACTCTTGGTGGAAGGTTCTAGGAACGCCGCTGCTATTCACGAAGCGATGGGTGGTCGAAACCCCAGGCTGTGGCGTGCGTCTGCTGGAGGAGACATGGAGCAGGCGTTCTATTCTTTAGATTTTGACTCCCATGAAGCCTACGGTAAATTCACCGACACTATCATGGCATCAGATTGGTGGGCCGGCACCATATCTTGGATGGATGAAAACCAGGAAATCATAACAAACCTGGGCACTTCAATTTATTACAACGCGATTTAACGCCGCGCTAAGTTTTAGGGCGCCGTAGTGGCTTGCCTATTCTTCTCAAGCTGATGCCCACAATTTATAGCCAATAATTTATAGCCAATAATTTACGGCAAAAGTGTGGCCGTTGTCGCCAACGATCCTGCTGCTGTTATCGCGTTGATGAAGAAATAGCGCTCTTCAACGGCTGCAATACAAACGCTAACAACGCTTTTACTGGTTCGAAAGTGGCTCGAAAGTGGCTCGAAACTGGCTCAATGGTGACGAGGGAAACACACGCCCGTAAAATCACTGATTCATAGCAAGCCTCAGATAGCGATTATCTGGGGCTTTTTTTTATTCTGGCGTGAGCAATATTGGTTTGGCACTTTACCGTTATGTTCATTTTTTAAAGTCTATGCTCGAATTATGGGCTATTCCGATGAATCACTTAGGTAATTAGGTTGAGCGTCAGAGAGTGTGATAGCGGGTGACGCCATACAACTGACACCCAAAGCCGAACCATTATTGAAACACAATGTAGGTTCCGTTAGTTTTATTAATTCCTCTTTGATTTCCAATGAACCTAAACATAGCGAGAAGATAATATGATACGAGCAACCCTGGCTTTACTTGCAGTATTCGCGCTGGTTTCAAGCGCTTTCGCCGACAATCATGAGAACAGCTGGCGAGGCGTAGACCTCGACAAAAATTTTGGCATGCAATTTGAGGTGTGTTCATTGCAAGCCGGAAAATCTGTCGCAGACGTGGCGAAACTAGACGCCCGCTTAAAACAAGCTTGGTCCAAGATGAATATAAACCTTTCCGTGATTCGACTGACGCCACTGTATAGTCATGGTATGCCAGGCCAGTCGAATGTTGATTATATTGATTTGGTTATGGGTGATATCAACGAATTTGGTGCGGCTTGGGACGCGTGGATGGTGTCGGACGAAGCCGCCAAGCTCATGGCAGATACGGCCAAAGTAGGAGATTGTAGCTTTAAATTTGGCCAAGGCATTAACAAAATGCTTAATGCCGCGGAGCTGGAGAGTACGGATAACCGCCTAATGACCATGAACTGGTGCGCGCCGAGAGAGGGCGTTTCTTCTGAGCATTTGAAAGCCAAGCACGCTTCATGGCTGGTAGACAATGGTGATGACCTAGATATTGCGGCTTGGAATATTTTTATGCCGCGTTTGGGCGCCGGTAGTCGACACGGAAAATTCATGCATTTGGCGTCCTACACTAGCGCTTCAAAACTGATGGCCAATCAAGACTGGCTTGCTAACGGCGGCGGTGCTGCTGCGATGAGAGACTACGAAAATTCCTATGCCACCTGTGAAGGCGAGTCGGCTTGGGTTGCTGCGGTGTTTGTCAACAAAGATGTCGCGTTCATTGATTATGCAACCTTAGCCAGTGAGGGCTTGTCGGCGCACAATTCTTTCGGTGGATTCAGCCAGACCTCACTGGTTC